>CAMCZE010000238.1 GCA_945885655.1 Bacteriovorax stolpii
GAGCAAGATTTTTTGTCGTCTTCGCCCCCAACTCTTTTAATCCCTCCATACGACTAGCTAAGCTTCCTTTACCTGTAAGCATTTTCCCTCTTAGTAAATCAAATGATTCCCCCACTTTTTTAATCTGATTTTGCATCTGATCCAGATCATCAGCAACACCCACAAACTTATCATACAAGGCACCGGCCTGGCGTGCGATCTCAATGGCATTTTTTGTTTGGCGCTCTTGTTTCCATAAACTGGCCACTGTTCTGAGAGTCGCAAGTAAAGTGGAAGGACTTACGATCACCACATTTTTCTCCCATGCAAAACTAAAAATTTCTTTATCTTTTTGCATGGCCAGCATAAAGGCACCTTCAACGGGGATAAACATCATGACGTAGTCCGGTGTCACCATTTTTTCAAGAGTTTGGTATTTTTTAAACGAGAGTCCTTTAATATGGGCATACAAAGAATCAAGAAAGCTTGAAAGATCTTCTTCGCCATTTTGATTAATGTATCTCTCATAAGCGACTAAGGATACTTTTGAATCGATGATAAGATGTTTGTTATCCGGAAGATTGATGATCACATCTGGCATCTGATGTTTACCATCTTCATCTTTTAGTTTGAGATCCTTGCCTTGCAAAGTAAATTCTTCACCTTCTCTTAACCCCGATGACTCAAGCACTCTTTGTAAAATAAGCTCTCCCCAATTTCCTTGCATCTTTACATCCCCTTTTAGGGCCCGGGTAAGATTTTCAGTTTCAAGGCTCATCTTCTGACCTAAAAACATAATCTGCTCAATCTCTGCATGAAGTTTAAGGCGATCTTTGGTGTCAGTCAGGTGCATCTCTTCGACTTTTTTTTGAAAATCTACCATACGATCTCTAAATGGATGAAACACAAGTTCCATGCCACGAAGAGAATCTTCTCGAAATCGGCGAGATTTTTCTTCCAAGATTTTCTCGGAAAACTCTTTAAGGCGGAGTTCAAGATTTTGTGAAGATTCTTGATGATACTTCTCTTGCAGGATCATTTTTTCTTTAAGCAGGCGGTACTCAAGGATGAGTTTTTGCACACGTAGGTGATATAAACAGACACCTAAAAGAATTCCACCCAAACCACTAACAACCTCTATCATAATGCTCCTCGTTTTAATTATTATCTCTGTTTGCCTAAAACTTAGCCAGAAGCTTCATTCCCGACAATTCTTCTCTTATTTATTTTATGAGATTTCCGTTAAAATAAATCCATGAAGAAAAAATCACATGAAGTCATCGTTTCCATCAATCAGGATCTGGCCCAAAAGTTTGAGGCGGCCTCTCAGAAAAAAACCTCCATCACTGACTTTATTCAAGAATTTTTATTTCAATTTTTATCCGAAGATACCAAAAAAGCTTATATCAAAGACCTGCAGTTTTTTTTTGAGTTTCTCCGCTCTGGAAATGTCACGATCTCTCAACCTGGCGATATCGAATCATATCACTTTCAGCTCTATCGAGATCATCTTTTAGGCAAAGGTCTTGCCTCTGCAACCATCAACCGCCGCTTGGTGTGCATCCGCTCTTTTATCAAATGGGCCGTGGCCTCTAAACTCATGACTCATAATCCCCTGGATACAATTAAACTACCTAAAGTTCAAACTGAATGCCCTACCGCCGCATTTGATGATCATGAGGTGATGAAGATGATCAATGCCCCAGATCTCTCCACTCACAAAGGACGCACTCATCGCTTGATCATGGTCCTGCTTTTTAATCTGGGTTTAAGACGATCTGAGCTCACACAAATTAAGATCAGTAGCATTGCTGAGGACAGGGGCCATACCGTTCTGAGCATTCATGGTAAGGGCGATAAGATTCGATTAGTTCCTTTAAATATTTTTGTGGTGGAAGAAATTAGACAATACATCTCTTTATTAGAAAGTGTTTTTCAACCTGATGATTATCTGATTCAAACGGAGGAAAAGACAAAAAATGAAAAACCTATGGATGGCTCAACTATTTATCGAGTCATTGAGAAGTACGCCAAGACAGTCGGAATCAATAAACAAGTCTCCCCTCACTCTTGCCGTGCCACGGTGATCTCACACTTACTTGACACTCAGCTCACTCCTCTAAGAGATGTCGCGACCTTTGCAGGTCACTCCAATATCACGACGACTGAACGTTATGATAAACGTCGTAAGAATCTTGATAAAAGTGCTGCCTATCAAGTGGACTATGATTTAAAAAAGACTTAAGCAGATTTATGTTTTTTTGAAAAATCCTGGTAATGGGTACGAACGATTTCGCGGGAATAGGTCACAAATCCTTGAAGATTTTTGACACTCTCTGGATGCGTTTTAGCGAGATTATTAAAACTAATAAAAAGGTACACTTTTTTATTTTTTAAAAAATCAAAACTAGATTGGATGGAAAAATCTTGAATGGTACATGTTATTCCATCATTTTTGTTAGAAGTATAAAAAAGATTGAATGTATACTCGGAAAGATAAGTTTGAAGTTCCCCAAGATTTTTACCCATGGAATTTTTAAGTACGTTTGTATCCAGAAGAATCCTCAGCTGTGGACTTTTTGAAACTTCTTTTAAAAAAAGATCTGACTCCATAGATAAAAGAAGGCCATTGGCCGTTATCTGCTCTAAGCTTACCAGATTGGCCGCATTTAAATCGTGCCCATACTCCATCAAAATTTTTGATTTTAAGCGTATCCTGAAATCTCTTTTTGGAAGTTTGCCTTTTAAAAGATAAACAAGAACAAAATATTTATAGGTAGATTTATTAAAACATTCAGCGATCGCCATGCCCTTAAATGGGCCAGTGCCAGAAATAAAAGAAACCTCGATGGGCCCAAAAGGATCAACCCCAATATTATTTGATTGATTAAGGATATAACGCTCATACAGATCAAACATCGTTGTCTGATGAACTTTCGATTGAGTACGGATCCAAACAGGGATATGTCCCAAACGAGAAAGCCCCATTTCTTTTTTTTCAAAATCATCTTTTAAAATAGGATCATTGGCCAAGGCCGTCTTGACGGTATCACAGGTCTCATGAAAGTCGGCCCAGTGAAAAATCATATTGCCATTTTCACAAAGAGAAAAATCTTCACCTAAGGATCGTTCTAAATTGTTTTCGTTCAAAAATGTTTTTGGAAAAAATTGAGAAAGTGAAACGTTGGCCATGAGCAATCCTTGCGAGGTGTCCGTGATTCATCTTGAATCCTCTTAATGGTACTCTGTAATGGGATTTTTCCAAAAACCTTTTTCTGATTAACCGAGACTTCTTACAATAGAGACAAAAGACTGATTTTCTTTTTTAAAATGAGCAAAAGAAAAATAACTAAAAATCACGGAGATAGCAAACGGAATAAACAAACTCGTGAGGATGTGTAACGGCCCCAGATCTACCGGAAGACGTCTTTCTACGAAGATATCTGGCATAAAATCATGACCATAAGACTCAAGAACTTTTAAGGTAATAAAACCCATGAGCCCCCCAAATAAACAGGTAACGGCAGAAAGTATCAGAGTAAAGTGGAAACAGAGTTTAATCAGCTGAGACTGGGCCATGCCCAAAATCCAAAAGCTCATCAGATCTTTTCTAATCTTACTGTAAAAGATGAGAAGTCCAGAAGTAATAGCGATGGCAACAAGGAAACTCATGCTGATAAAAAGAAAAAGCATCACATTGGTTTCAAGATTAAGGGACCAAACCAAAGCATTGTTCATCTCTTCCCAAGTGATCCATCGAAAAGAAGTTTCTGTTTTAAGTAACTCAATCTTTTTACGAACCTCGGGGGACACCTCTCCAAAGAGGCGGATCTGATTAATGCCTTTTTTACGCATAAGATTTTGCACAAATCCCGCTCTAACCCAGACTTCAAATTCATCAACTTCAGAGAGTTCTGTGTAAACGTAATCAGAAAGTGATTCAGATAAAAATCTTGGAACTTCCCCCATAAGAGAATCAGTGACACCTGGAGAAATGATTTGTACATCATCTAAAAACTGCAGGCGGACCTTTGAAGCTAGATCACTTCCCATGACCAGGCCCTTAAAATCTTTTTCTTTTAAGAACTCGGGAATCTCATCGGTGAGATCAATACCATGAATCTTGGCCGGGGCGACAAAACTTTTATGTTTAAGCATCACTTCAATTTCGATCTCGGAATAAAAGGGGACATCTTCCTTAGTGAGAATGTCCTTAATCTCAACTAACGAGGAGTTCGTAATCTCACTGAACTGAATCAGATGGGAACCATTTATGGCCTTCGATCGGGCAATAAGCCCCTTCTGCAACCCACCCATGATGCCTTGAATAACCATCAATGAAAAAGCTGAAAGGAATAGGCCAACAACTGCGATAAAAAGCAGTCGTTGGCGAGTTTTTGCTCTTAGGATGTAACTAAAAAAATAACGAAAAAAAGGAGCTGTTTTCATTAAAGATCGTAGAACTTCTTCTTCTCTTTAACCATCAGAGAAAGAAAAGGTGATACTTCGTATCTGTCACTGCTCACTTCTCTGGCGAAGTTATTTAAGCGCTCAACAACCTGATCAAGACCTTCTGAATCGGCCCACTTAAGAAGACCACCACGGAAAGGAGCAAAGCCCGTTCCATAAATCATTCCCATATCAACAGTTGAGGCCTTGTCACAAATTTTATCATTTAAAATGTAGGCGGCCTCATTGACCATCGGTAAAAAGAGCCTCATCTGGATGACCATCTCATCAATGCGCAATTTTTTGGATGGAAGAAATTTAGCAACATCAGGATTTTGACCTGTCACTTTGCCTTTTTCATCGTAAATGTAAAAACCTTTGC
>CAMCZE010000239.1 GCA_945885655.1 Bacteriovorax stolpii
TCAGTGGGTGATGTGAAAGAGGCGGTCAAAGTCATAAAAGAATCAATAAATCTTTACCAATCTCTCTGTCAAAACAAACTGTAAAAAACGCATCACTATTGTTAATTTGGAATTACCCGGAATTAATCAGATAACATTGCAGAATCAATTAACTCATAGGATGAAATATCTCAACCAGGGCATTAAGAGCATCCGTGGTAGTAAATATTCCATAAAGATTACCTTCCGTATCGAGCACAATGGCAGAGCCTTTTTTCTGAGAAGATAGTTGGTAGGCAACTTCGCCTAAATTATCATTGGCGTAAACAGAAAGCATGGATGTGTTCATAACTTCCTCGACCTTTAGCATCTTCCCCCAGTCTTTTCCGATATGAGTCAGTACGTCTCTCTCGGAAATAATCCCCACAATCTTTTTATTTTCGACTACGGGTAAATGCCTGATCCTATGTTCTTGCATAAGCTCAAGTGCCCGATCCATACTTTCATTTCCTTCAATGGTAATTAGCGTCGGGCTCGTAAACTCCTCTACATTAATATCAGATATATTCATCTTCTGCCTCCTTGGATAAAAAAGAATACCATAGGTATGGAAAAGAAAAGTTGATACAAATCAGCTCTTGAACTAATTTGAACTCAAAATACAATAAAAGCTGGAGGTATATATAGACTTTATCATTGTGAATCCTTACAAAGGCTACAACTTGTTCAATATATTAAAGAGATGGTGAGCGCACTACCAATTCATGAGTCCCCATCATTTTGAACTTTTCCTTAAACTCTGTTTTCGCTCCAGATATCAATTCACGATCATAATTGGCTCTACCAGGACCAGAACCTCTAACACGTATTTGGTCTCTTTTCGATGTTCTTAATCTGATCATTGCGCCTCGAGTGATACCTCCAGAGTCATATTTAATAGAAAACTTCATTCTTTAATTAACTGGTTTTATAGAACAAAATGTTACTAAAAAATGAACCCCATCACCATGAGTATTGAGATACCAAACTTATCTTATCTTCTCTGTTCTGGTCTGTTCTAAAAGATGGACACGACCCAGATCATTTCCATAAACGATATCTGGAATATCATCGTGATTAATATCTATACGACTAATTCCTCTGGCATTAAAATATAAGTCATTTACGTTAAAACTCACAATTCTAACACCGTTTTAACACCATACTTGAGAGTATCTTTTTACAAAACTTATTTTTTACTGAAGGAAATATATGTACGTTATCATTTTTATTTTATGTTGCTTCTCTATGAGTTTGTTTGCCGAAGAGCTGCCTGTAAAAGTCGGTGGCTTTTTAGATACTTATTATGCCTTTGACTCCAATGCTCCAAAAAATCATGAAAGAGAGTTCACCACTCAACCTGTCAGGCATAATGAATTTAATATAAACCTTGCTTATATCGAGGCGGTTTTGAAACAGGAGAAAACGAGAGGACGTTTGGCCTTACAATTCGGCCAATCGGTGACCAAGAACACCTCGGGAGAACCTAGGGAGGGTGCAACCTCTGGGCCACAAGATGCCAAAGTTTTCCAAGAAGCTTTCATTGGTAGAAAACTAGGTGAAAGAACTTGGATTGATATGGGAATATTCTTAGGAAATATCGGTGCCGAAAGCTGGATCTCAAAAGATAACTGGACGTATACTCGCGCTTTAAACTTAGACTACGTTCCATATTATTCATCCGGCGTAAGGCTTGAACATGCCTTAAATCAGAAACAAAGTTTTCAAATTCAAATATTGAATGGTTGGCAAAACATGTCTGAAAACAATGAAGGAAAGGCGATTGGAATGCAATATAAGCATCTCTTGGATGAATCGAAGACTTTCACCTATAATAACTTTTTGGGTGATGAGGAAGTTGTTCCCAATCAGGCCAACAACACTTTTAAACCAAGATTCAGAAGTTATCATAATTTCATTTTTCAATGGCTAAAGAGTGACCTCTGGCAATATCTTGCTTCCTTTGATGTCGGACATCAGTCCCAACAATCTAATAACGGTGTCGATGGTTGGATGGCAACAACCCTGACAATCAGAAGAATCATAAACACAGAAAGATCAATCGCAACACGTTTTGAATACTATAGTGACCCTCACGGCGCAAATGTTGTCACTGGAACACCTAATGGTTTTCAGGTGATCGGGGCATCAATGAACTTCGACCAAAAGCTTGATCAAGCTATTCTTTGGAGGACAGAACTTCGAGGCTTCTCTTCAAAAGATAAAATTTATCCTCAAGGTTCCGCAGGAAAGAACAGATTAGATGGTTTTTTAGTCACATCCTTTTCTGCTTGGTTTTGATTACATCATTAATTTGTGCGTATTCCGTTACAACTGAGCGTCTATAACAAATCAGAGGATGTGGTATTTTCCTCAGCGCAAGTGGCTATAATTTTAATAGGCCAAACCATAAAAAATGAATCTCTAAAACAATACGACGCAACATCTCCTGAGCTCTTGGTCAACCTATAAGCTTGGTGCCAGTTTGCTTTCCCCTTTCTTTTCGAAGTGTAATATTTTTTTCTTTGCCTACCCATATTATAGTTTGATATATCAAACCAAACTTAAAAAGGTCAATCAATGAAAGCTTTTGCGATCCTTATTACTTTATTTCTAACTTCGCTCACTTTTGCTCAATCAGACCTTGATGGTCGTTTAAAAGGTTATATTAAATCTTTTAACTTGGCCCCCATGACCGCTCCCTCCCAGATTAATAAAAAGCTTTTCATGCTTGGTAGAGATTTCTTTTTTGAGAAGCAACTTTCTGGAAATAAAAACATCAGCTGTGCTGATTGCCATCATCCTATGACTATGACGACAGATGGGCTTCCACTCTCACTTGGAGAAGGTGCTGAAGGAATAGAAACCACTTCTGGAGGTCGTAGACAAAAGATGGGTAAAATTATAGCTCGAAATGCTCCAGCTCTTTTTAATTTGCACAATGTTCCTGTGCTATTTTGGGATGGACGAGTGCAACTTGATCCCAGTACTGGCGCGTTTTCGACTCCAACACCTCTTCCTGAAAAATTTGGGCCTATATTAAAAAATGCCCTTGCCGCTCAAGCCCTCTTTCCTATGGTAAATCACGATGAAATGCGAGGCAAATCTGGAACAAATGAAATTGCTGATGCAGAAAATGATCAAGAGGCATGGGCCCTTCTTTTCCAAAGAATCATCTTAACTTCCGAGTATAAAAATACTCTTCAAGAACTTTTTCCAGGAGAGGAACTTTCACTTGCTCATGTGGCCCGAGCTATTGCTCACTTTCAAGAACAGGCCTTTTATGCCGCTGATACAAATTATGATCGATATCTCAAAGGCGACTTAAAAGCGATGAATGAAATTCAAAAGATCGGCATGGATGTTTTTTTTGGAAAGGGTAAATGCGGTGAATGCCACAAGGGTGAACATCTTACGGATTTTAGTTTTCAAAACATTGCTACGCCACAAATTGGGCCAGGAAAAATTAATGGAGATGATTTTGGACGGTATGAACAAGATCCTCGTCCTGAGAACTTATATGCTTTTAGGGTACCTGGGCTTCGTAATGTCTCATTAACTGCACCTTACATGCACGATGGATCTTTCAAAACTCTCGCTCAGGTCATTGAACACTATGATGATATTGACTTTAGCTTAAATGAATATGTGCTCGTAAATAATTATAAAAATTATTTTGAGCGCCTTGGAGCTGCCCGCACTGAAACCAATGTAGACAAATTAGCGAGTACTTCGACGAAACTTACAAAACGATTAGAGTTTGAGGAAAGTGAGGAGAAGGCCATTGCCGAATTTCTTCGCGGTGCTTTGACAGAAAGGCGTTTTTTAGATGCAGAGATCAACAATAACTACATCACAAGCCTGCGCATTCAATTAAAAGAAGATGGATATAATAAAATATTAAATCAAATGCCTGACTCCGCAGAAAGTCATGACTCTACTTATTTCTATTTTGATGTCCGAACTGATGAAGGATACCGCTTACGTGAGCTTGAGACGCCAGTAAAAATCTATTTCACGCAAACAAATACAGGAACAACTCTTACTTATCGAAAGCAACTCTTTAAAACCTCGGGATCAAACACAGGAGTTATTGCTGGTGGTACTTTTGAAGATGAAGAGGTTACATTCTTAGAGTCAGGTGCCGCTGATTCTCTTGCAGCTTTTAACAATGACTTTTTTACACGACTTTACAGCTACAATAATCCATCCACATCAAATGACATTCCACCTATGGAAAAAACCATTATGAAAGAGGATGTCCTTGGGATGAACCAAATCTGGCATTCAATTCCCCTTAAACACTTTGAAGTCATCTCAGACGATATGAATATATCAATGGATAAACTTTTTTTCGCCCCGACATCGACCAACACAAAAGTTGAGAATACATGGGACGAAAACATCGGTGGCCAGAAAGTTAAAGTCATTTTGCAAAAGTCGAGCATACGTACAGAGAATGGTGGAGTCGTATCAACTTGGGCCATTGAGCTTACAGCCAATAAGATTACGAAGAGGGCCCTTCCATCAGTTTTAGACGAATGGTTAAAACAATTAGTAAAGATTGGTCTTGTTCCTGAAGATGCTCAAGGTACGAGTCCAAGCCCATCAAAACTCACAGACAAAATTCTTAGAGAGATCTTATAGTATGTGGCGTAAGTATCACCGGATCGTTTCTATCATAATCGTCTTACCATTTTTTTTAGTCATCGTGACTGGCCTACTTCTTCTATTACGTCAGCAATTTGACGTCATACAGCCCAAGG
>CAMCZE010000240.1 GCA_945885655.1 Bacteriovorax stolpii
CCACGGTACTTAAGAATACCTCTTTCTCCATCTAAAAATGTGATGGCAGAAGTACAGGCCCCTGTATCCATGTAACCTGAATCGAGAGTGACATAACCTGTGTCAGCTCTAAATTTTGTTATATCAATGGCCTTCTCCCCCTCTGTTCCGGTGAAGACGGGTAATTCATAAGTGGTTTCACCTAGAATGAGTTTAGCTTTGTCTGGCATGGAAGCTCCCTTCGTACTAAAATTTAAATTGAATCAAAAACCTATGGAAAATGCCGCTACTTTAACGTCATCCATTCCATCTGTCTAAAACTCTTGATGTTTTCGTTTCGGAAAGATGGTGACAAAAGTTGAATATCATCTGTTTAACTGGTGTCACCTAGATCTCCACTGGTGACAAATTAGCTCCACTACCCTTTAAAATTCGAGGACTTCTCACAACAAGAGCAGCGCGTCTTGTGACTGATATTTCTACAAATTCCTATTATCTGACTGTTTTTCTTACTCTTGGCCCTTCCTTTGCTCTTTTAGTTTTTAAATTCAAACAAGACGTTTGGGTACACAAGGAGAAAGGCGATGAGAAAGTCGGCATCATCATTTTTAGTTTTAGCAGCAGCAGCACTACTTACTTCACTTCAATCTTATGCCCAATTTCAGTATTCAGATGAAGGATCTCGCCAGGGCGGTGGAACTCAAATGGGGTTAGGCCAAATGCTTTCCGAAAGAATCCAACAAACACTAAGACCTTATGATCGTCTTCGTTTATCCGAAGTTCTTCAAGGCGGGAATCAAAGGCACTTGGAGGTAGTTTCCTTGATCATCCAGTCCCAGGGATACAATTCACAAATTCAAATCTTGGACCAAGGCCAGTGGATATCATCCCTTCCCGGATCGGGAAGAGTGGTTTTTC
Organism: Bacteriovorax stolpii; assembly: GCA_945885655.1. Taxonomy (GTDB): domain Bacteria; phylum Bdellovibrionota; class Bacteriovoracia; order Bacteriovoracales; family Bacteriovoracaceae; genus Peredibacter. Next base: position 898 of record CAMCZE010000240.1, read on the forward strand.
CACGAGCAATACGTCTTGAAAATCTCGAACTCACTTCAAGCAATGATGTGTTCATAGAAAGTATTAGTGCCGAAGTACAAACATCTAGAGGAGGTTATGATGATGGATATGGACACCATGAACCGCAAGGACCGGAGATTGCTCCCAACTCGTTACTCACTCTTGAGCTCGGACGTCGAGTGCAAGGACAGGCCACCATAGATCTTGAGCGTCTGGCCTCACAACAATTGGGAGTTTCTCTCGATGGTGTAGAAATTGAAAGAGTCATCGTTGATGCTCAACCTCTGGGTTACGGCCGATCATCGACTCTTCAAGTAGAACTAAATAACCGAATTCAAGGAGCAGCAAAAGTTATCTCCTCGGCCCGTGAACACACTCCTTTTTCACTTAATTCGCAGGAAAATGTGAGAAGTCTTAAACTCATCGTTCATGGTGATGCCCTGATCGAAACTGTGATGATCAGAGTGGGACAAGTCAGACAACAGTACCCACGTGGCAATCAACCACGTCATCTACAATCGCTCACTGTGTCTATAGGTAAAGAGATTATGATGAATCAACCTCTTGAGCTCTCACAATATCTTCCTTATGAGAACAGATTGGTTCGAAGCATTTCAATCCAAGGAAATCCGCGACGTGCCACTCAGTCACAAGTTCAAGTCCTTGCTGCTTATCAGCTCTTAGGACAAATCACTGTGACACAGATGGGAATGGCACCAAAATTACAACTTTATCAACCAGTCTCTTTAAGAGAACTGGGCCTTCAATCTCAATCACCCGTTCAAATTGATTCCGTCATATTAGAATTTTAATCCCTAACCTTCTTCACCATACTTCCTCTTCGGAGGAAGTATCTTATTTTTAACTAGCTCCCATTCTTTTTCTCACCTTTTAAAATACCTACGTCTGACATAAAAGGGTTCTCAATCAAGAGGACTTTATGAAAATTTTTATCACGACACTTTTCTTTTTAACTTCATTAAATAGTTTTGCGAAAACTCAAAAAGTAGACATTATTTCGGCCGAGTACGGTGTAGAAGATCATGAACAATCAAAAACTTTATGTTTAACAATTGTAAGGATTCCCGAATCAGGAAATCTCATCGGTATTGTTGAGGATATTTCAGATTGTTACTACGCACGATTAGCAAAAAAGGCCCATTCATCTCAAATGTCCATGACACTTAATGACCTTCGGCCTATTGAGTATCAACCCTTAAAGCAATATTTAGAGGCCATTGATACGCAGCTAGAGTTTTTATTTTCTGATGGAGAATAAAGGCTAATTTGGCCCGCAGATGACCTAGATGCTCGTTAGGGGCAACTTTTATGGAGGGCACATGTGATGGGAGTAGAAATCTTGGTGTATCAGTGTAAAATGAATTAGCAGCAGATTACCTTCGGTAAGTCACTGCTATTTGATTTAGGATGACCATTGTTGCGTTTATTTTTTTATTTTAAAGGCAAACTTCTCAAAGTGAGACACGCTCGCCCAGAAGAGAAATTTAAAAATCCAAGTTCATGGATGAATACAATCCTATTTGAAATTACCACATCTCCAGATTTTATGATGATCTGGACCACTTTATTACCAGATCTCCCACGTCCCGAGGCGGAAGCACTACTTTCCCTTATCGGTGCTCGATACCCCTTTTCACCTCATTATGATGCCCTTCAAAAATCAAATCCCGATATCGTTTTTCATTCCGATGAAGAAGAATGGATTTTTTTTGGAGGAAGTTTTAATCCTTGGCATAAAGGCCATCAGGCCTGTTTGGATCTGATCGGTGTCGACAAAACATGTTTTGTCATACCTGATAGAAATCCCTTAAAGGAATTACGAGAAATCGATCCTATCTTCACCGTCTTAGAACTAAGCTCAAAGATAAGATTCAGAAATAACCAATATTTAGTTCCGACTTTTTTATTAGATCAAAGAAAAAACCCAACGATTGAATGGGTTGATAAACTTAAAAAAAAACTTCCTACAAAAAAGATCTCTCTACTCCTAGGATTTGATAGTTTCGTAAATTTTCCCAATTGGACAAAAGTTCAAGATCTTCTGCCAAATCTTCATGCCCTTTATATTGTTTCAAGGCTTGAGCATGAGGAAGAACAAAAAATTCATGCTAAAAAAATTCATGAACTTGCTCCAAATATTATGATTGAATTCTTAGGGCGTCACCAGTATGAAAAACTATCTTCGACACAGATCAGAGAAAAAAAAGCAGGGAAGCTCTAGGCCTCCCCACAAAATCAAATAAAGCTTAGTAACAAGCGTAATAACAGTCATCGTAACAAGTATAACCGTAATAATAATCGTTATAACAACTTGTATCACACACATAAGTATCTACGCATGAACTACCACCACCAGAATAAGAACTACCCATAGCACCCACTACAATAGCGGCCACGATGAAAAGAAGTCCAACAGCTGCTAGAACGGCCACTTCACCTTGGTAACTTGCACCAACGCTATATGATCTTTTCATTGTCTCAACCATATACTGAGAAGCATCTTCAGCAGACATCTTATTAATAGAGATCATGTTGAAAGCTGTTTCTAGATCTTTGGCCACTTTTTCGTTTTTCACTTCGGCTTTTACGAATTCAATTAATTGTTGATTCGTTAAACCTTTTGCCTGAAGCTCATGGATTTCAGCAGTAAATGTCTTCATTTGCTCAGTATAGAAAGTTTTATCTTTCTGGTCCCACTCAACAGACAATGAATAATTTAGTTCATCAAAAGCGGCCTTAAGACCTGCATTTGAGGCAGCATTTGCTTGAACAATGAAGAATGAGAAAACCATCGTGAAAGTGATCAACTTCTTAAACATCTAGAACCCCCTGGTGTTAAATGACTATTCTGATTTTAAATAATCAAGTTAATCATCAAACGACAATAGAATTCACAACATGTTAATTTTTTTAAGTTTCTTACAGCAAGATTGGTGCCTAATTGGCACCTTTTTTAAGATGATCTTTAGTTTAGATGCCTCGAGAATGAAGAAATTTTTGTATCTTCAGTTTTTCAATAAACGCATGCTCACAAACAGCATCACAAGTTTTTAAGAGACCATCTATCAAGTCTCCTCGAATTTCAGCATTCGTTGTGAGATGTTTACGAAGTTCAAAGATAAAATTCTTGTCTTTTTTAAGATTTAATGACTCATCCAGCTGCCAAAGTAATCCAAAGACAAAGTCAGTGTTGGCATAATCCCCCAACTCAAATTGAATCATGTAGTTCTGTTTTCTTTTAGCGTCTTTGCCATTATAGGTGTTGTACTTTTTGATGTTTTTCGCCAGGGTGGGAGAATTGGCAATTTTTCCTGCAAAATAATCGGCCATGCCTTCTATAATCGCAGTCGAACTAGAGAGAATCAAACGATCTGAAAGAGCAGCATGTGAGTACTCATGATAAATCACTTCTGGAACTAAGGCCGTATCCAACCAATACCATTTTCGTGAAAAAAGTTTATTAATGGGATCAAAAAATTGATAACCTGATTCCATGATTATACTTGAGCCAGCAGTTCGAACGAGATTTTCAACTGAAAAAGGATTGATGCCTGCTTCTGTATTTACAAAAGAAATAATCAACTGAGAGAAAAAACTTTGTAGGGACTGCATGTGAATCTGATTTCGGAATTGTCCCATAAGAGATTTAAATTCCCTACCGGCCAGATCATTCACTTTGATTTCTGAGATATGGAGTTTTTTCTGAGGTCTGAACCAAATTTCAATTCCCCATGGAATCACACCTCTGGAGGCCAGTCCTGTACCCGCTGGAATAGTGAGAGCATTGTTGAACTGAGGTTCAACATTATCATGAGCAAAATGCCCGAGTTCAAAAAACTGATTCCGAAGCTCAATCCTAATCAC
>CAMCZE010000241.1 GCA_945885655.1 Bacteriovorax stolpii
TTGAGGCGAAAGCTCTTCGTAAGCTTAGGCATCCAAGCCGAGCGAAGCTCCTTAAATCTTATCTCGATAACTAAAAAAAAGGCCGGGGAATTCCGGCCTTTTTTTTTGCCACTTCAGCTATTTCGCAACGACAGGGCTTACCCATTAAAATTTATCCCAATTCTAGCAGCTTACCTTGCTCCACTTCGGAAATAGAGTGAAATGTTAAAGGAAATGGAACCGAAGTGGGCCTTTAAAAAGCTTCGCTTTTCTGCAGGAATTATTAATGCCAGGGAGAAAACTCTCAGAGTTTTCGCCCTGGCCCGTCCGAAATAAGAACGTCGTAGAAATAAAAACTTAAAGAGGACGGAGGAGAGATTTAGATGAGTAACCGAAAGGTGTTTCCTGATGAAAAAGAAACTTCAAAAGGAACGGGATAAGAATTTACATGAGGAAGCTGAAGTTTTTTAACTTCCTTTTGCTGCCATTCCTAAGAAATTGATCTATACTAACTTTTTAATTTTAAGTCTTAAGGCATATGGAATATACGAATAACGAGATTCAGGAACTGCTTCATCGAACATTTGAGTCGACTACGATCTTTCTCGCTCAAAAAATGGTGGAACAAGGTCGAGTGTCACTTTCATTTATGAAAGGTAGCTTTGAGACTTATTTCATTGTCTCTGGGATCATCGCTGAAAATAATACAAATTATGAATCTAAAATCAGCTTCAAAAGAATTGAAGGCGTAGAAAGATTCGTCACTCAATGTACATGTAAACTATGGAGTCCTGAAAAATCTTGTCATCACTCGGCCTCACTTCTGATTAAATTTTCTGAACTTCAGAAAATGAATCCGGAAGGCCATCGTCCACAATCTATGGGAATGATGGGGCAAGAAGGCGTACATGCTAATCGTTATGGAACTTTGATTAAAGGTGCTCCATCCCTTCAGGGTGCAAGAATGAACAGCACCTTCAGCTCTCTCCAATACACCCTCGTTACTCGCAAAGTTGTAACTTTCCCTGCTCCGTCAAAATGGCGAGGAAAACTTCATATTAATTTAGTACCGGCAACAATTCTTGAAGAGTATAAGGCCGTGCTATATGTGGAAGAAAAGTACACCTACCAGTTCAGTTTTGTTGACGGAGATGAGACTAAAGAGGTTTCACTTTTAGATGTACTCTACCTTTTTAACTGGAAAACTGGTGAGGCGCTGGATCTTCCCAATGATCTAAGAGAATTGGTATCAAAACTTAAACTCACGGACATTATTGGCGATATCCAAGACTATCTAAGACTTTTCCTTCCTTTAAGAGGAAAAGGATTGGCCGAGATATTAATCGAAGGAACTCGTTGGGAAGAATTCCCTGTGGAAGACATGGAGTATCGTTTTTCGATCAATCCATCTCCAAGAAAAAGTTTCCTTAATCTAGAGCTTGAACTTTTTACACCTGATCAAAAATTAGTGCCCATGCCCTCCCCTTTCTTATTGTTTGTAAGTGAACAAGGTTGGGCCGGGAGTTTCAGGACTAAAAATGATGCTCTTCTCTTTTTCAAAACTCTCATTGAAGACTTTGATAGAGAAACTGCCTTTCATAAAAAATACCTTCACTCTGCTTCTCGAAAAGGCATCATGTCGGACTGGATCGCCCTCTTAAATCAAGATGAGCTTCCATTTTTTGACCCGACCTTTAGAAAAGTGTTTATGCTCAATACAAAGGTCTTTAAAAAAGTTTTTCTCGCATTCTTAGATAGTTTTACTGAAATTGGTTTTAAGACTTCTTTTTATTATAAAGACCAAAGAAAAATCATTTTCCAAATTCCGAAAAATAATCTCTTAGAAGGTGTGGGTAATTTTTATCAAGAACTCAACCCACTCAAAATTTCTATCTTTTATGACCAACACCAAGTTCGCACTTGGAAGAGCACGATTCGATTTGAAAGAAACAAAGAGCGTCTAGACTGGTTCCACCTTGATCTTGTGGTAAGTGATGAAGATTTAAATCTCATCAAAAATGCCGAGATGACGGATAATTTTATCTTATCAAGTAAGGGGCTCGTTCTTCTTTCCGATGAACAGAAAGATCTCTTACGTTTCATGAAACGTTATACGAAGTTTGAAGGTGAGAAAAAAGAAGCATCCGACAAAGGCACTTCTCGTTTTGGTCTTTTTCTTCAACGTTCGAGGATTTTTGAATTATTCGAATTAAAACGTTTGGGTATTGAAGGCGCTTTAACAGAAGAAGAAGAGAAGTTTTGCGAAAATATCATGTCTATGAAAGACATGCCTCAATACGATGTAGATCCCCGGTACGATGAGATCGCCAGACCTTATCAGTTAGGTGGATATAACTGGTTACGTTTTCTTTATGAACATAAATTCGGTGCTTGTTTGGCAGATGACATGGGTCTGGGTAAAACGCTTCAGACCATCATGCTCCTTCAAACACTTAAAGATAAACTTCGAAAAGTTCTGATTATTTGTCCGGTTTCCATCCTCTATAACTGGAAAAATGAATTAGAAAAATTCTCAGACCTTACCTACTCCATTTATTATGGAGATGAGCGCGAGTTTAAAACAGATTCTAAGGTGATTTTGACCAGTTATGGTCTAATGAAAAAAGAATCTTTCTCCACATTCGCTCAAGAAGAATTTGATATCCTGATTTTTGATGAAGTTCAGCATTTAAAAAATATTCGCTCATTAGGTGCCAATGCCGCTCGACAACTTAAGGCCCGATTCAGAATCTGTTTGACCGGTACTCCTGTTGAAAATGATCTGTCTGAGTTTTATAACATCATGGATCTCTGTGTTCCTGGTGTATGGGGAGATTTAGGTATTGTCCGCTCTACCTCAAAAAATAAAAACAGGCTTCTTGCCCGCAGGACAGTAAAACCGTTTATTTTGCGAAGAACAAAGGATCAGGTTCTTAAAGAGTTACCAGAAAAAGTTGAGAACCACGTATTTCTCGATTTCTCTCCAGAAGAAAGAGAAAACTACCAACAAAAACTCAATGCTGTTCGTTCTAATATTATGGCCCCTGGAACAAAACGTTATGGAGAAGTATTAAAGTCTCTATTAGAAATGAGACAACTTTGTTTGTGGCAAAAACAACCAAGTTTTTATTCAACTAAAATTGATTTCCTGATGGAAAATCTTGAGCAGCTTGTGACAGAAGGTCATAAGACTTTAGTTTTCTCTCAATTCACGACTTATCTTGATCTGATTGAAAATAAAATCCGTGTTGCTGGCTGGAAAATGGCCAGGATTGATGGTTCTCAAACGATTAAAAAACGTGGCGAACAAGTTGAACTCTTTCAAAATGGTGACGCTCAAATTTTTCTCATCTCACTTAAAGCCGGTGGATTTGGACTTAACTTAACGGCCGCAAGTTACATTTTTTTAATGGACCCATGGTGGAATCCAGCTGTTGAAAGACAGGCCATCGATCGAGCTCACCGTATTGGGCAAGAAAATAAACTCACAGTTTATCGTCCGATCATTAAAGAATCTGTCGAAGAAAAAGTTCTGATTCTTCAACAAAGTAAACGAGAACTCTTCCGCGATCTCATGGCAGAAGACGATGATGATTACTTTAGCGGGAAACTTAATATGGAGGATTTTCAACATTTATTAAGTTAAGGTTAAGTTTACGTTCATTCCTTCACTGGTTATGTTGTTTCTCTAGTCTTGTGAGGATGAATGAGACCCGGGACAAGTTAAGGAAGTATTATGTCTAAAACTGAAAATGAATTTATTAAAATCCCAAACATTGAGTATACCGAAGACATGAGACCCGTTTCTCATGAAGCCTTCGATAATATTGTGCAAAACCGCCGATCGGTGAGAGTTTATACAGAGGAAAAAGTCCCGTCTGATATTGTTGAAAAAGTTTTACAATGGGCACTTTTGGCACCCACTTCTTCGAATCTTCAGTGTTGGGAATTTCATTGGGTAAAAGATCCAGAAAAAAGAAAGGCCTTAGTTGAAGCTTTAATGAATCAACCAGCAGCACGAACATCACAAGAATTAATCGTGGCAGTGGCACGTTTGGATACTTGGAAACGAGTCAGCAAAGACATGGTGAAGATTCTCGAAAAAGACGTGCGTACTCCTAAATCGGCCTTAATGTATTATAAAAAATTGGTGCCGTTGGCCTATAATCAGGGCCCTATGGGAATTTTTGGTTTGATAAAAAAAGTAACTACTTATGGTATTGGACTTTTTAGACCTATTCCACGAGAGCCTAATTCTCACGCCGATATGCGAGTGTGGTCCGTCAAAACCACGGCCCTCGCTTGCCAAAATATCATGATGGGCTTTTCAGCTTACGGATATGATTCTTGCCCTATGGAAGGCTATGATTCGGCCCGAATCAAAAAGATCTTAGGGTTAAACAGGAAGTCTGAAGTGGTCATGGTGATTAGTGCGGGAAAAAGAGCGAAGAATGGTGTTTATGGGCCACGCCTCAGAATGCCTCAAAAAGAATTTATTAAGATTCATTAAACTGATACAGGCGCACACGCATCTAAACCTATCCTCCGTCCTCTTTAAGTTTTTCTTTCTTCGTAAGGCACTTTGGGGACTCATCCCCAAAGTGCCTTACGAAGAATGGTACACTCGGGTTTTGTAAGGGTCTGGATTGCTTCTAAGTCATCTATGAATAAATCAATATTTTTTCCAATTGAGCCTAAACCAGAATAAGTTGTATTTAATTCTTTTACTGCGGGACTATCGTTGGAGATAAAGTCTGCCTGAAGTTCTATT
>CAMCZE010000242.1 GCA_945885655.1 Bacteriovorax stolpii
TCCTCTACGATCAGTGCATTTACGAGCTGCTCGGCATGATTTTCAATGGGAAGAATGATACAAGGTTTTCCCAAAACAACCGCCTCACTTACGGCACTAAATCCGCCATTTATAATCATGATGTCAGCATTATTAATGATGGCCGCATTATCACTTTTTTTTCCGTGAAAAGTCATTTGAGACGTTGAAAATCCTTCTCTGCCTACGACATCCACATGCACATGTTCTGGAAATCTTATCGCTTTTAAAAAATGCGTTTGGGTTCCAAAGCTTGAGCCACTCAGCATGGCCAAGATACTCACGGGAGATGGACGGACTGAACCCTGGATCAAACCGTCCCTCACAAGAGGAGCTAGATGGATAACCTTAGCCCCGGACTTAAAGGGGATCAATGTAGGAGCTAAAACTAAGTCAGGCACAAGTCTATGAAAGAGATTATCTGCAATTTCGACGAGGTACTGGGAGCAAGTGGAGAGCGGTAATGTGATTTTCCTGCAATAATGCAAAACCATGTCCGAGTTGTTTATGGCCACGATCTTGCCCTTAAAAAATGGCTTCAAAAAAAGCATGGAGTATTCTGAGTCTATAACAACGACGTCGTACTTGTTCTTCGAAATAACTCTCCAGGTGCTAACCACGTTCCTGAAGTAACAATTTAACATTTGTGGCAGACTCAGCATTGTTCTTAAAATGCTAAGCTTCCCCACCCGGCTTTTACCATAAGAAATGGAACACATGGGGTAGAGCTGGCCATGAAGACGTTTGTCTTGAAAATAGGCCACACCATTTCCCGATGTTGCAATGTCAACGATCGCCTGACGCTTGAGAAGTTGCTCGATAATTGCATCACATCTCGTAGAGTTCCCAAGGCCTAGGCCATTAATGATAAAAAGAACTTTCAAGATGCCTCTTTATGTTTAAGCTTAAACACCATAGAAAACAGCGGAATCCTTTGCAACACTTCAACTTTAAGTCCGTTCCGGCGCGCCAGTTGATGGAGCTCCTTTTCACGAAAAAGATGCACTTTTACTCCATGGCTTAAGTGAAAAATTTTATAGAAAAAACCTAATAGGGAAAACCTAGGAACGAGACAGACAATTTCTCCTTCCGAATGTGAGAGTTCGGCCATCTTTTTAAAAACCTCGTTGGGGTGAGAAGAGAATTCCAGGGAGCCGGCACAGATGACAAGATCAAAATAAAAGCCTGGGCCAAAACAAGTTATATCGCTTTCGACTTTAAAGCAGGAGAACGGTATGAGATCTAACATCTTTCTCGAAAAATCAACACAGTAAAGTTCTTGGCAGCGTGGCCGAATCAGACCTGAGTAGTGGCCACTTCCAGAGCCGAGATCCACGGCCTTATCATATCTCCCTGAGTTCAGAAGTTTCATGAAGGCTTTGGATTCAATGTTACGAACCACTCGCCAGAATCCACGTCTTGAATCCTCATTGTAACTGGCGGCCACTGAATCAAAGTATTTCTGCGAAGGATTCATTAAATAGTCTCCAGATCAAACGGCAGATCGTAACAGAAAGTTCCGAAGCTTAGTTTTTTTGAACGATAGAACTTTACGTTTTCTCCCCTCAATAGGCCAAACATCTCCTCATCCGTATAATAGCGAGGGACGTAAGAAGGATCCTTATGCCCATAAAAGGAAAAAACATATAGCCGATGCAAAAACTGTGAGAGAGAGGGCCTTTGTTCCGAGAAAGAGTGAAAAAAGTGTGGGGCCCGAACATTTTTTATCATCAGGTTCATTTCTTCGTCACTCAGCCAATCCAATAACCCCAAGGAAAAGACCAAGTCCACTTTTTCAAAACTGTGATCAACGATACTGCCAGCGATGAGGTTCACCCTCTCTTCGATACCAAGTTCCTTGGCACGCTTTTGGGCCTCAGCGATGGCCACAGGAGAAACATCAATACCCACATAATGGATATGTGGAAGCTTTGCGATGATGGGAAGAAGTCGTCCAGAGCCACAGCCTAACTCAACGATCTTTGACCCAACAAGACCAGACTGCAAAATACGACCTGCTATCTTAAGTCTCTCTTTGAGGGAAACATTCACATCGATCTTTTTTTGTCGTTCGTACTTATCCTGTTCCCAGCCAATGATTTTTTTATCCCAAAACTCTTTGATATGACTCTTCATGGTAGGTTTATCTTTGTAAGATGTTCGGATAAAACAGGTTGCTTCTCAATAAAGGACCCATGCCCATCAATTTTAAAAGTTATGCTTTTTATCTCAATTAGTTTTTTATTTACAATGATGGGTAATCCATAAGGGGCCTCCTGATACAGGCTTCCCAAATTCAATGAATCGCTTAACTTGCCATGGGCCCGATAAACTTCTTCCCATCCCCGCGCCATTTTATCTTCAAGACTAAAAAAATGATCTTTCATCATCTGATATTTTTTTGAGGTTCCATCTGAAAAAGTCAAGATCAGTTGGGGATTAATGACATAAAAAGGAGACTGTTCGGCGAAAGAAGATTGCCTTAGGAAAGGACTGACGATTTCCATATACCCTCTGAGCTCGTTGCCTTCTTTTCTAAGAGAAAGCACATAAAAAAAATCCAAGTTCCTCATTCCCCGATGGAGAATACGAACTTTCTTTTTAATTTTTATAGAATCTTTTGTAACCTTAAATACATCCAATGCTTGAAGATTCTCATCATCAAGATACTCTGTGTATGGTTTGGGTTGGTGGTAAATGTATTCTGATCGATACCAAAAAGCCTTAAAGGATCTTAGGTTCTCTTCTTGCACATTTTCAAATCTCATGGGAGCTGGCCTAAATGTCGTCTTTTCCTCAGCGAGAATTACTCCTTCTTGTTCTCCCAACCTCGAACGTCCGTCACCCGCATATTGAAGTGTGTAGCTAGAGACCGAAGGTAATGGATAAGGAGTGTCAAAGCTCCAGCTTCTTTTGCCAGGATAAAAATAAAACCGTTTACCATAATCATCTGGAGTCAGCTTTAAATCATTTCTTATGACTTCAGTAATCTTTTTATGCTGCTTATAAGAAGAATAATAGATGGTAAACTCAGGGATTCTCTTAAGATCAAACGGTAAAAAAAACCACCCGCTCAAGGCAACGAGAATCCCAAGAAGGCCCATTCTGAAAGGTCTAGAGGGAATCAGGCCCATCAGCTTAAAAACCCCTAAGGACATCATAATTTCATAAAATGGGTGGGCCACAAGATAAAAACGGGACTCCACTCGAAGATGAAACACAGGTAATAAGACCATACCCAGAAGGATAAAATTAATTTTGCGCTGACGGTTCTTGACGATATTAAAAATAACAACAAACAAAGCGAAGATTGTTAACTGAGGATAACTCGAGTTGATGAACGGTAAACTCACGAAGTTATCATATCCATTGATGATGTCTAGAACAGTCGTACTTAACAGGTTCTTCATCGTGGCTGACTTTTGTAAGATCAGACTAAAATTTGAAAATCCATTGAGACCATCACAATAAAGATAATAGGACATTGAAAGAAAAAAGCCTACAAGCACGGGAAGAAAGGCCCTTTTTAATTCGGTCCGAGCAAAAATGACAGCTCCAAGGAAATAAACCAGATAGATGCTCAGCATAGAAAAATGGATCTGCAGACCAACACCCATCACAAAGCCGAATAACACATAAAAAACATTCGGCCTGATCTTTTCCCGCAATCCATAAAGCCATAATATAAACACATTCATGAAAGGAATAAGTGCCGCATGCCAGCCAGTATAAGAGAAAAAAATAAAATTCTGATTAAGGGCGAGTAGGATAACACTTAAATAGGCAACGCCTCGGCCAACGTATTTTTTTAACACAAAGAACGTTAAGAAGATCGACAGAATAAAAGAAAGCTGAATAAGATAATGGATGCCTTGAGGGGATCTCACAAGTGCAGCAGGTAGAACAAACAACAAGGTCAAAAAAGGACCTGGGAGAAATCCCCCATTACTGATTTCAGGACCAAGATGAGAGAGCTTGCCCGTAACTATAAAATCCGTGGCACGGCCATAGTCTCTCTCTTGAAAGGCCATCCAACTAAAATCTGTGCTTTGAAAATCAAAAGAATAAAATACTAAAAAAAAAGCAAGAACTGCTAAAAAAAAGGTATCCCTGTAGCATGGCCTGATCTTCATTAATTTAGCCGTCATCCCATTCAAGATAGATCCCTTCACCCATTAGGTGACTACAAACACAGATAAAACCTCAGACCGTATTCTGCCGCAAAGATGGACTGAATTAACCCTACATCATTATACTTCAAAAAGTAAAAATCCCTCACCCCCTTTTTAAGATAGGATGACCTTCAGTCTCTCTCTATAAATGAAAATCTTATGGCCTTTTGAGAGAGTCGCTTGAATTTTACTGAATCCCCTTATTTAAGCAAATAACTCAGATCCATTTGATAAGTTTGCTTTGATTGGAAACAAATCGACGTTCCTAAAAATCCCCAAAATTATGATCAAACATGGTTCAGGCCTCTATTCCTCATCCGGCCCCCATTCCTTTAAATAACCAGCTATAAGATCAGCAATCTTAGTTCCCTTCTCAAGGTGAGTCCATTTTGGATCGGACCGTGTAAAAAACTCAATCCACTCATCCTGACCAATTATTACGTATTCAAATATATGATCAGGGCTTACCTCATGTTCAGCTAATGCGAGACCACTACAATATGTATCTTTCGCATAAGGAGTGTTCCAAACTTTGTAGGTACGGCATTTTTGATG
>CAMCZE010000243.1 GCA_945885655.1 Bacteriovorax stolpii
ACAACCCAAAAATATATCCTCGTGCTTTGCGACGTATGTTCTCCATTTATCAGATTTGAAGAATCAGAGATTTTCGATATGGAATGAGTTTTAAGATCATTTGATTACAATAAATGAACATTGATCTGATATGCTCACCCTCTTAGTCAGCTCTATTTCAAGTGCCATTACCCTAAGGTAGGGTTTAGACGTATAGAAAAAAATGCCCCTATTCCTCGATAAGGCAAGTGGTCCTACACTCATCTCATAGACTCCATTTAAAGGATCTCAATGAGAATTATTTTCGCTTTTTTAGTTTTAAGTAGTTTTTCTCTTCACGCCCAAATCCAGCTTCCCAAAGCTGTTGTTTATGGGGGTATTGGTGCCTGTGAAGAGGATTGTGTGGCAGGAGCTGTGGAAGCCGCGAAGATCGCTGGACTCTCTCCTGTTGTTGTCTATCCTAATACATTTGATTCAAACGTCTTAAAGGATGCCGCCGTCTGGATTCAGCCAGGTGGAAAGTCCAAAGGTGCAGCAAACGCCATGGGGTCCAAAATGTTGGGACAAATCCGGGCCTTCATTAAAAATGGAGGAGGTTATGTTGGCTTTTGTGCTGGAGCATTTCTAGCGACCTCTAAAATTGGAACAAGTTGGTCTAATGGTTTAGGCATTGTTCCTGGACGCACGATTCTTTATAAAGCAAAAAACTATGTGACCATGGAAAAAATTAATTTTGTCACCTCTTCTGGAATCAAATCTAGACACATATATTGGGAAGGTGGGCCATATTTCAGTTTACCAAAAAAATCTGGAGTGGAAGTGCGGGCCACATACGCAAAGACTGGACAAGTCTCAGCAATAAGAACGGCCTATGGAAAAGGTCGGGTGGCCGTGACAGGAGATCATCCAGAAGCTCCTCAATGGTGGAGAGATTCATCAAATCTTTTAGATCCTGATGGGACAGATTATGAAATCACTTCCGAGATGATCCAATGGGTGATCAGTAAAAAATAGAAAAAAATGTGGGCAGTTATGACTTTGCCCAGGCCTTAAGGGCGAGCTTACAGATAATAAATCCAATCTAAAATGATTTCCTTTCGATCTTTTGTACCTTCTTTTAAGGCCGAAAAATAGTTGAGTTCAACCTTTAGGCCTTGGTTTTGTTGCAAGTGAAGCGCAAATGACTGATGACTTCGAATCGAATCCATCATAATGTTTTCATCAAATCGATTCAAAAGACTTACCCCCAATTCAAAGCTCAGTGTTTTTGAACTAAGGTGGTATAAAATTTCTGGGTGAAGGCCATAAGTCCAATCATCATTAAATGTATGACTAAATACTATCTGAGCGTTGGTAAAAAAACTTAAAATCTGATGATCTGATAGAGAGATTGTTTTTCCAATACCAGTCATTATTGTTGTTGTTTTACAGCTCTGACAAAAACTTTGATCAAAATAATTATATTCTATTTTTGAATGCCAACTGATCTTAGGATCCCAAGATAGATGAGGGTTTAGGGTCATAATATCAATCAAAGTGAAACGATCAAAAAAGACTTGTTTGTTATTAAAAAAACGTAATGACCCTTGTGCCAGGTTTGCTTGGGAAAAGGGGAGATAACCAGCTTCTGGATCTAAGATACCATGTACCCCCGGCCTAAAAGAAAGACGAGAAAAATTTTGATCATTTAGAACTCCTCCGCCCACACTTAAAACTTTGGGGGCATGAGTCTCATGAGGGTATGAACGAGGTTTTATATCAATGGGCTGAGGAATTTCTTTTATCGTGGCCCTTTTTTTAAGAAGAGAGAGGTATGTTTCATCTTCTTTTTTACTCCACTTTTTTCTGGCCTGTTTTTTAAACTTTTCAATTAATATGAGTGTGTCTAGTTGATCAACTTGACTTCTCTTGTCATGTAACGAAAGTCTTTTGTTTATCTGAGTGTACAAAGAGGGACGATAATCAATTTTAGTGACGGCCTTGGCCTGGTATAATGCTTTTACTGTTTCGGCCGGAATAACATCTAAACTAAAAGATTTTGCGAGCTTAAAATCTGGCCTAGCAACATCAAGCAATCGAAGCATAAAATAAGAACAGTTATCATCAAAAAAATAATAATCAAAATGACCATTATTCTCTAACTCCCATAAATGTCTTAAGAGTGTATCAATTTCATCTTTATTTAAATTTAAATGGTATTCAAAAAGGTCTCGGCTCTCAGAATGGTTATACTCATTTACCTTAAGGAAGTAGGGAATAATACTGAATTGACCTTTGTAAAATCCAAGTAGCCCTTTAAGCCCAAAGATGAGCCCATTGGTTTCAGGGGTAATGGCAAGATAATTTATAGCATAATCGGAAATCTTATTTTCTTGATTGGTATTAATCTTAAGAAACGTATGACCAAAAATCGAAGCTGGATTGTTGGGATAATAACTCGCGAAAACCAGTGAAATAGTTTCTGGAGCAAGACCAGCCAACCAATTGTTTAGATCCGAACAGGGTTCACTTAATTTAAAGTCAAAATGTTTTTTTAAAAATTTGATTCGAGCAGGGTAAGCACATTCAAAAGGAAGGTTAAGCTTTCCAAATTTTTTGTTCGAACCGATGGCCTTTAGAGAAGATTTAAGTTCTTCTGAGGCATCTTGACGGCCACTAATAAAAAATTGAGGTGAATCTAAAACTGATTTTTGAGTATCAAGATGTAAGAGGGCGCGCCATTCGGCGGATTGCGAAGGATCTTTGGCCCAAGCTGAAAAGCATAAAAAAAGGGGAAGCCAAAGCCTCCCCCTTGGTAAAAATTTTTTTATAGAGAAGCGTAAGAACATTTTCCACTTAAGGTCGGTGTTTCTTTGATCATTTTTTTAACGTTCTCAAGCATTTCCTGAGCGCTTAGGTCTGATTTAGGAAAAATCGTTTCGTATTTATCTTTCGAGGATTGAACGAAATCAGACTTTAAGTTTGTAGGACAGCCTAGAGCATCAGAGAAAATAGAAACATATTCGCCCTCACCCTTGGCCATATCAACTTTTAATTCTTCCAGGTTTGCTTCGGCGTAATATATAGGAGCTTTTTCTCTCATCACAATACTATGTTGAGAACATCCAGACGTTCCAGATGTGATACCGAAAAGCTGTGAAGAAAAACTGTGGTTAGTAGTCATTCTGAAAAGGCCTGAGATGATAGAGTTTTCTCTCCAAATCATTGTTCCTAATCCACATCCTGCAGAATTATCTGCAGATGCTGAAAAGCTAAAAAGGCCAAGCAAAACTGCAAGCATCAATGTTTTCATTTATCCTCCATGAATATAAAAAAAGCTTTTAATAAGAGTAAGCTTAATTCTAGGAAATTTAAAACAAAAAAGCATTGTTCCCTTATTCGTCCTATCGTAGGCTGTTAATATTAGGAGAATTTATGGATATTGAGTTAATCGATTGGGCCTTTGTTGTGGCCTATATTGTTGTGGTATTTGCTTTGGCGATTTGGTCACGGGAAACCATGCATGAAGGTGAGCTAAAAACGGCAAATGAAATCGCTCAAGAAAAGTACATGGCCAATAAATCCCTGACTTTTGCTGAATCATTGTGTTCGATTATCGCAACAGAAGTATCGGCCCTAACTTTCATCGGCATTCCAGCTTTTGCTTTCAAAAATAATTTCTCTTTCATCCAAATTTACATGGGGGCAATAGCGGCTCGTTTTGTGATTGCAGTTGTTTTTCTTCCTAAAGTTTATGACAAAGGTTTAACGATTTATGAAGTGATGGCCAAGGAGACTGGTCTTCCTTCAGGTCAACGAACGGTGGCGATTTTTTATTCTTTAAGTAAAGTTGTCTCAGTAGGAGTGAGGCTTTTTTCTGGTTCCATAATGGTAGCAAGTTTTCTTGGAGTAAATATTTATTATGGCTTAGCAGGAGTTACATTTCTCACTCTTATTTACATTCAAATTGGTGGGCTTAAAGCCGTTGTAAGAACAGATATCCTTCAGATGTCTTTGTTTATCATTGGCGGTGTTATGGCCCATGTTCTTATACCAAAAACGGCTGGTTTGCAGTGGAGTGACATGATGGGACTTGCTCAATCGGCAGGGAAAACATCATTTGTTGATTTTACAAATCCATGGCCTTTTATTTTTGGAATTATGGGAGGATTTCTTTTTGATATGTCTACTCACGGAGTTGATCAAGATTTTGCACAAAGACTGACGGCCAATAAAAAATTAAAATATGGTCAATATGCTATTTTCTTTTCTTCGTTTATATCTATAGCGGTGGGCCTTCTTTTTTTAGGAGTAGGCGCTTTGCTTTGGGTCTTCTACCAAAAACACCCTATGCCTAGTTCTGTACCAAGTGCGGATTATTTGTTCCCGCACTTTATTGTGACTTACTTTCCTGTAGGTTTTAAAGGAGTGATGGTTGCAGGTGTGTTGGCAGCTACCATGAGTGTCTTGGATTCAACGATCAACGCGCTTTGTGCCAACGCTTATAATGATATTTTTCCTAACCGTGATAAGAGCAAGATGAAGTTTTATAGTTTCGTAGATTCAGTCGTTATTGGACTTTTAATTTTATTCATTGCGATTCTTGCCTCTGAATTTGATGGTCTTTTGCTCTTAGGTCTTAAAGCTCAATCTTGGACAGGTGGAACACTTCTTGCACTATTTACCACTAAAGTGATCTTTAAGAATTATTTTCGTTATAGGCTTTCTCCAGCAAGTGTTATTGGTGCTTATATTTGTGGCA
>CAMCZE010000244.1 GCA_945885655.1 Bacteriovorax stolpii
GAATTGGCCAGTGGGTATTCACCGGCCAATTCTTTAGATTAATCAACATCCACATCATATTCATACATATCATCATAATCATGATTATATTCAAGAGACTCTGATTTCGGTTCTAGCTCTAAGGCATCTTGTTCTTGTCTCTCGGGAGCTTCATGTTGCCAGTCTGGAGACACTCTTGCGGCCTCAATGTCTTCGCGAGTAGGACCCACTCTTGGATCAATCCTATGTGGGGTAGCATTGATTTTGTTCTCATTGGCCTGTACTCCAGCGCTCATAACGATAAGTAATATAAAAAATGAACTTAATTTTTTCATAGATCCTCCTTGAAGTGGTTATTTTTTAAACCACAGTTCGTATGGAGTATTTAAGGGCCTAACTCAAACATAGTCTTCTAAAGTTGCAGTAAAGTCGGATATAATACGAAGGTGCTCAATGATGGAATGGACTCGGCCAGGCAAAAGGATCTTTTTTATATGTCATTTATGTTTGCTGAAAAAAAGAGTGTCTTATTTGTATTAGGCGCGTGTCTCCTGTGGGCCATTGATCTTCTTGTTCGTTATCCAGTTACTTTAAAACTTGGATACGTGCATATTATTTTTTTGGAAAGCCTTCTCGCTTTTCTTTTTGTCACACCGTGGCTATTTAAAAATAGCAAAAAAGTATGCTCAGCATTTTCGAAACAAACAATCCTTCTTTTTGTTTTTTTAGGTGGAGTAGGCATGACTATTGCCGGTTATCTTTCCACTGTTAGTATCCAGCAGGCCACACCAGGAACGTTTTCGTTTTTTCAGATGTTTCAACCGATCATTGTGATTTGTCTTGCTCATCTTTTTTTACGAGAAAAATTTGAGAACATGTATATCTATTGGGGACTTTGGGTCATGCTCAGTGCCGTGCTCATGTATTCTCAAGATTTAGAATTAATGTTTACCAATGAGTCAGGAATAAATCTTCCCGGTGTTTTTATTGCTTTTGGCACAACTATAATCTGGGGGCTTTGTACGGTGGCCGCCAAAAAACTTTTGCAAACTCAAACTCCTATGGCCTTAGTTGCCTTTAGGGCCATTTTTGCTTTTTTATTTGCCGGTGTTTTTTTAATTTTTCAAAAAGAGGCTATTCCGTGGGATCTCCTTATTGAGTGGGAGTTTATATGGAGATTTGTCTTTATGGGGCCGGTGGCAGGAGTGCTGTCGATGTATCTTTATTATTCGGGTATGAAAAATATGGCGTTAGGAAAAGTTTCTTTTATTGAACTTTCATTTCCTGCATTTGGTATGACTCTTTCTGCTCTTTATACCTTTGAGCAACTCACAATTCTTCAGACTTTAGGTGCGGCCTCATTTTTTATTTTTATAGCGATCTTGTTTTTTGCACCATCATCGCTCAGAAAGAGTTAGGTCTCGTTTTTTTGAAAATGACGAAATTGAGTTTTCTAAGATCACAATTAAGACTTGAAATTAATAAGTATTCTCGTTGTACTTTAGTAAAGTGTTTTGTTTTTCTGTAGGGAAAATTTATTTTGTAGTTTTGCATTTTTCGTTTATTTTGGTTCTGCAGGTTCTTAAAATAAGGAGACTTAATGAATACGATAAACCACGATATAAATGTATCCCTGAATGTCTATATTCCTGAGCTCCTTTTAAATGATGGGCCATACTGGGAACTGAATGCAAAAGCTGACACAGATGAGCTCAATCTTCATGATGGCAGTACTCAGCGCTATTGGTGGCCCATGGGTGAGGGCGCGGAGGATGTATTGCAATAATCTGGTAGGGCCTACGCATCTAAATCTATCCCTATTCTAGCAGCTTACCTTGATCCACTTCAGAAATAGAGTGAAGTTTTAAAGAAAATGGAGTCGAAGTGGACCCTTGAAAAGCTTCGCTTTTCTACGGGTATTATTAAGAGCAGAGTTTTATCCCTGCCCCTGAATTCTATTCTTAAAGTAAGGTACTTTCCTCGTCTTCGCCATAATCTCCACCAGTTTCGGCCTCTCCTCCACCACCACTCACTTGACCTGGTCTGATCGCACCATCATCAGCACCACCAGAGCCACCTATGGTTTCTCCCCCCGACGAACCAGTCATGACTACATCACTTGTTGGATCATCTTCATATGTCCCTGGAGTTGATTTAACTGTTTTCAGTGTTCCACATGCAATAGGAAAAGTTTGAAATTTTGAAAGACCTCCAATAGAGGCCACTGTGACAGGAAGTGCTGTATCGTCGCTCACTCCACGGATAACAACAACTTTATCAACAAAATCTAATTCTTCATCAATTCGAAGTTTTGTTACATCATCACTGGCCCGCTCATCGGGAGATTGAAGATCTTTTAATAACTTTTGATATGAGGCCACCTCAGAATAGGTGTAGTTTCCATACTTATCCGAAACAGGATAAGTGCCATATTCAGCAAGTTGGGCATTAAGATCTCCATCCAAAGGCAAAATCTGGGGTCCTAAAGGTATGGCCGCTTCAGCGGCATCAATAAAACCATCAGCATTGATATCATAACTTTGATTCGGGCAACGACCAACGTGAATAGATTGTGAATGAAGAATATTGGGAGAGGCACCGTTTACCCTTATATCTCCAATAAAAAGATCATCTTCTTTATAAAGTGTAAGAGCTCCGGTAACCATGGCAACGACATGTTGATTAAGAGTTGAGAGTGGTGCGAGATAAGTTATTACTGTTTTATGTTCTCTCTGAGCATCTGGAATAATTGTGCCAGTCGATGATTCTGGAGTACTTCTTAGAGGAGGGCTCATTTTGTGTTTCGAGGACGATTTACTGCAACTGGAAAAAAGAGAGAGTAATGTTAAAAGAGATAATAATGTTTTCATCACATTGCCTTTTATTTAAAGAACGACGTCAAAAGCTTCAAGATAAGCTTCCTTGACTTCCGCTGGTAACCAAGTTGATTTTTTTATTTCTTTTAGCTCAAGCATTTCAAGATCGACTGGTTGGTAATAATACATGCTTGATTTCATCGTAAAACAGTGACCGGCCTCTGGATAATTGGCGTAGTCAGAATACTGAGTTACCGTGGGACAAGGCACATCATTTTTCATGAAAATATTTGTCCAGTGTCTGATTGTTATTGGGCCACGAGCATATTTAATATCCATCACTCTTTGTTTTACGAAACCATCTACGAGCACATGAACGTAAGGGGCCACATGAAACCACCATTCAAAATCATATTCACGGATATATTTTTGAGTGAAAAAGATAAAGATTTTAGAGGAGTAGAATGTGTGGTTGATACGCCAATCATGGGTCCAAACATGGGCACGATTAAAACACTGAGACTCTTTTGTATTGTAACGGGCCTCCTTGAAATAAAGGTTTGCCCATTCTATGGATCCTAGAACTGAAGGAGTGAAGTTTTGATTTAGCTCAAGTGGAGCTTGAGCTTCTTTTTCCTCATAGGGAAGATCGGTCTCAACAATTGTTATAAGTTCCCGATTCTCTCCCATCGTTACATTTAGCCAAGTCTTTTCTTCTTGTGCCCTTTTTAACCATTTATTGTCGATTGATTTTTGTTGAGAGAGTTTTCCTACATGGCCTGATGTTAAAAAGACGAGAGTCGGTTCACCTGGGGTACTGGAGATATCAAGAGAATGAATTTGTGTCGTCATATTTAAGGCAAATGTAAATGAACTGAATAAAACACAGATCAAAAGAAAAAAGATGCTCATACGAAATCTCCGTGATGATTTGAGCTACGGCCATATTTTGTCTAAAGAAAGGTATTCTTGTCATCTTAAGCCTACCCCAAGAAATAGTGGCAACTTCTGACATTGGCCTAAGGGAATCTAAAAACACCTTAAGTGACATTTTCATCTTTTTACGAAGAATCGTTTGCACTGTACTTTTTTATGGCGGTGAACTTGTAGGACTTTTTAAATAAACTGACGAGGAGGAGTAATGTTTTTAAAAAATCAAGAAAGATATTTAAATGACTATTATTCTCGACACTCAGGCCAAAAGTATCGAGAAAGTGACTCAAAAGACTGGGGAATGAGTGACAAAAAATTTGATCAAATGGAAGCTGAAACGAAACGATATGGCAAGGCCCCTAAAGGATACGTTCGCTCGGATGAAAAAATTAAAGAAAATGTTTGTGAGGTTTTATGGCAGCATCCAGAGGTTGATGCCAGTGATGTTGAAGTAAGTGTTGAAAAAGGATGTGTTGTTTTAAAAGGAACGGCCATGTCACGATTTGAAAAGAAAATGATGGAAAGTTTAATTGAACAAGTCTTGGGAGTGGAAGATGTGGTAAATCTATTAACATTGGCCACACCGATGAAAGATCTAAATGAAGAACAACTATCTTAGGATTATAAATCTTTTTGTTTGTATTCCTCAGTGGTAGGTGTTTTTTTCAGATCATCCTCAGATTTAAAAGGAATTTCTTCTTTTTTTTTGACATCCTACAAAGATAATAAAAATAATGATAGAAATCGTTTTCACACGAACTCCTTTGTTTTGTTACAAGTTACACTTTTGGTCTTTTATTTGCATCTCAAGCATAACAGGAGAAAATGTTGTGAATGAATTAAACTCTTATTATCATCATCGCCTACATCGTTATGATTTCATTCAATTGGTTGATCAATGTCATTCTCTTTGTCATCAGGCCTTAGAATACTGTTCAAATAAGGATGATAACTATGTTGATA
>CAMCZE010000245.1 GCA_945885655.1 Bacteriovorax stolpii
ACCTGCACAAAAGAATCATACTTAAGATTTTTAAGGTTTTTCCATTTATCCGAGGATGCAAAATGGTCGCAAAGAATAAGATCTTCATGACCTTGATCATTTAAATATTTAACGATCACACTTCCAATAAATCCTGCAGCACCGGTAATTAAAATCATGGAGTCCCTTGATAAAATGAACTCCTTAATCTTAGACGATTTTTAAAGGGATCGCCAAATACTACCTTGAGGTAATAGACGCGTAGATCACTCGTACTTTTCGGACATAAACCATAAGTTGTTCAGGGATGTTCGACATAAAAATAAACACCGCTCCAATAAAAAAATGCAGACCCATCCTTTCGTCATGAATCATAACGGAAAGAAAACCTGACATTACTGGCTCCAACATAATGATTGTCGAGGCCGCAACAACACCGGTGGCCCTCAACCCATAAAAGAGTAAAAGATTAGGCAGAACACCAATAATTCCTGCGTAAAGAAAAATGTTACCAATATTATCTGGTACCGAAAGTGCGTGAGAGCGACCGTTGATAAAGATGAAACCAAGAACCCCAATCATTGAAAATAGGTCGTTAAAAAACGAATATACGATAGGAGAAATACCAGCTTCCTGACCTTTTTTTGAATATATAATCCAAGCAGCTGTGAGCAGCGAGGTAAAGATTGGTAAAAGGTAGCCGATAGAAAACTGACCCTTGGCATTGGGGGCAATCAAAATGGAACTTCCAATCAAGGCCAGAACCCACTTATTAAGGTTCAACTGGCTCCCTCTGCCTCGCAGATATTCATAAAGAAGAGTCCATGCAGGAACTGTTAAAAGCAAAAATGTCACATGGGTAATAGGGAGTCCTACCTGCAGAGAGCTAAACTCACACCAATATAAAAAAGTTCCAATAACTCCTGAAATAATCAGTAAGAAGTACTCTTTTCTAAGAGTAAAACGTTTAATTTCATCCCATTTTCCTCGTAAAAAAGGCATTTGGATCAGAGTCAACATGAGGAGGAAATGAAAAGAAAAGATCAGGGTATCTTCATCGTTAACTAAGTAAGCGGCTAAAGGACCAGAAAGTCCGAAAAGAAATGAGGACAAGACAAGTAGAAGCATTAAAAGTCCTATTTGTGGGGATGGCCTCTCCTTAGCACGATCCCGGATTCTATAGATGTCAATTCCTCTGATTCAGAAAATTTTATACTGTCATATGAAAACTATGACTTACCTCTTTGCCTACCTATGTTCCCCTTGGATTTCCATGCGTTATAGGTTACAACCCCCTCTATAGATAAGGAGCTTATATGAACGTCGACCAATGGATGATTGAAGAATCTTTTCGTAATACTTTTGCGATGGGATTTAAAATCAAAAAATATCTTCACTCAGAACAATCCCAATTCCAAAAAATTGATGTGGTGGAAACTGAATCTGTGGGCAGACTTCTGCTTCTTGATGGTAAAACCATGGTTTCAGATAAAGATGAATTCGTTTATCACGAAGTTGTTTCTCACATTCCATACATGGTTTCCCGCCAACATAAAAAAGTTTTGATTATCGGCGGGGGTGATGGTGGTGTGGTTCGTGAATATGTTAAACACCCGGATATTGAACGCATCGATTTAGTTGAAATTGACGAGCGTGTGATTGAAGTTTCTAAAATTTATTTTCCTGACTGCACCTCTGGATTAACTGATCCTCGTGTTCGTGTCCTCCCTCAGGATGGATTTGCTTTTATTAAAAAAGCTAAAAAAGAGTACGACATCATTGTGATCGACTCTACAGATCCGGTGGATTTTGCTTCAGGATTATTTACAGATGAGTTCTATCATGACGTTTATGAGGCCCTCACCGATGAAGGCATTATGATGAACCAAACTGAAAATCCTTTCCTTGATGAGTGGGGAATTAAAAATATTTACAACAATATGAGAAAAGTATTTCCTGTGGTTCAATCATTCACGGCCCCTATGCTTATCTATCCTGGGGTGTATTGGACATTTGGTTTTTCTTCAAAAAAATACCGTGCCACAGATCTTAATCCTGAAAAACTTAATCAAATGTCTTCTCTTCAAAGAAGCCTTAAGTGGTACAATATGGATTGGCACAAAGGCTGTTTTTCTGTTTCTAACTTTCATAAAAACATGATTGGTCAGGAGTAATTCTCATGGAGCCACGTTTAATTAAAGAAGTTGAAGGTCTTGAACATGCAAAGGCCTTTATTGGCACTGAATATGCTGAGGCAATCTACTCTCACAGTACGCATATCATTGGATTTTGTTTTGATGGAACAACAAGTTTTCGTCCTGGAGCTCGTTTTGCACCAAGTGCGATCCGTGAGGCCTCATACGGGCTTGAGGACTACTCTCCTTACCTAGATAAAGACACGCAAGACTATAACATCATCACCATGGGGGATCTTCCAGTTTATCCATCGAAATGGCATATCACTAATGATTTTTTCATGGAGATGACCAAAGACCTGGATCTAAAAAAAGATCAAATTAAGTTTTTAACTTTGGGTGGTGAGCATTCCATCTCTTACGGCCCTATTGTGACATATATGAAGAACTATCCAGATCTTGTGCTTGTGCATCTTGATGCTCACACGGATCTTCGAGATGGTTACCTAGAAGAAAAATTCTCACACGCTTCAATCATTCGTCGAGTGCTGGACCACTTCACTCCTAAAAATCGTTTGATCCAATACGGAATCCGCTCTGGACCTCGCCAAGAGTTTAACTGGATGAAAGAGAATAAGACTCTCGCTACCTCTCTTAAAGAGTGTTGTGAGTGGCTCGAGGGCATTGATGATGCCCGCCCTATTTATCTCACACTTGATTTAGATTTTTTTGATCCTGGTTTTTTTCCTGGTACAGGAACTCCTGAAGCTGGTGGAGAAGACTTTCATGGTTTCATGAGAATTCTTAAAATCTTAAACAAGAAAAACTTTGTTGGTGCTGATGTTGTTGAACTCGCACCAATGCTTGATTCAACTAATAACTCGGCCTGTTTTGCTTCGAAAGTAACTCGCGAAATTATCCTTGCTATGAATAAATAGTTTCTTCTTCGCACCTTTTTTAAAATGAGGGTGCGAATCTTTAAAACTCCCCACTCAGTATAACAACCGTGAATATTTTGACGCGCTACATCTAGCCCTGGAACAGAAAGTGTAACAGTGTGTTACATTTGTATTGCGCGGAACGCCATTGCTTGTTAAAACCTCCTCCAGAAGGAGGATGTTATGTTTAAAAAGATCGTTAAGTTATTAATTTTAATAGTTGTTCATACAACTTCTCAGTTCATGGCCTCAAACTCATGGGCAGCAACTAGCGAAAAAGAAATTCTCTTAAAAGAGACAAACGTTCGCATCCTATACCTTCTTAGAAACTCAAACGAAGCTGCGGCCTTCCTTAGAGAAGATCTCACTGATGTTTTAAAGACTCTTGAAAATGCCAAGATCCAATGGAGTGAAAACATAGATGAGAAGCCTTTTTTGATCCATGAAGAAGGAGTGAATACCATCTATCTGAGTAAACACTTCTCGTTTGTGGGCCCTTATGAAAATACCCTCTCTACAGTTCTTAACATTCTTTTTTCTCTTAAAAGACAATTAGAAATGTCTAGAATGCCCCATCCTACACTGCGGATAGAACTCTTCGCTAAAAAGTTTTCCCCTATTCTTTTTAGCGAAGAATCTTCTTGCGGCCTGTCCCTCTATCCCCTCTCATTTCCTCTCAAATCAACACAAAGAGAGAAGTTGTATAAACAGCTTCTCTCTTTATTGTCTAAAAAAGGCATTGGTTTTAGTTCAAAATGGGCCGACCTCATCATGTGGATAGATCTTAAGCGGTCATCTGACCTGGGTTGTTGGGGAAATAATCGAAACATCATTGAATTAACTGTGAACTCGATTAACGTTCACAATCAGAAAAAAAATACTCACACAATCGTTAAACAAACTGCCTGTGGATACGACACTCCCAACATGGATGTCGCCATCAACAAAGCTTTAAAGAATTTAAAACATAACTTTCCGGCCTGTTTTACAGCTGGATCTAACTAAAGGAGCCTTTATGAAATTTCTTGTTTCTCTGTGTCTTTTATCAATCGGTTTAGTGGCCACAAATCCTTCTTATGCTCATTCAACGACGGCAAAAAGACCTTCGTTTGCAAGAGACTACGTGAAGGCCAGTGTCTCTGACATCTGTACTGAACAACGTTTTCAGAACTACATGAATCTTGCTGTAGCGATGAGAGATTATGTTTCACCGTATGAGTATGCTGAGCTTTATCTTCCATTAAAAAAGAAAGCGGCCATCGCACTTACAAATCTTCGTGTGAACGGACCACTTTCAAACCGCACTCATCAAAGTCTTTATTCAATTGTTAAGTTTGTTTCAGCTAACCAAACTGGTTTTGAAACTCTTTGGGAAGTTGAAGCGTTTTTTGACATCGCTCAAGACCTTCTTGAAATGACGACTTCACTTGAAAGAGATCTACAATAATTTTTAAACAAAAAAAGGAATCATCTATATGAAAAATTTACTTCTTGGTTTTATGACATCATTTTTAATGACGAGCGCTTTTGCCCAGGCCATTGGCCCAGAAACGGTCGTGGTTTTACCAACTGATGTTGTTATCGACCGTGCCGAACCTGCTCCTACTCG
>CAMCZE010000246.1 GCA_945885655.1 Bacteriovorax stolpii
CATGTGAAGGCCATCCGTGTTTTCCAAACGACAGAGGGCTGGGTCGCAAACTATACAGGCAGTGGCGCTGAAAAAAGATACCTACAATGATAAAACTTTTCCTTTTTGACATCGAAGGCACAACGACCGACATTAATTTTGTTCATAAAGTGCTTTTCCCATACTCCAATAAACATCTTGAGAGTTTTATTCTCCAACATCAAACTCATCCTGGTGTTATGAAAGCTTTGGAAAGTGTCAAAGAGACCGTTTATGAGGAAGATAAAAAACAAATTGGTCTTTATGATGTGATCTCAACACTAAAGAACTGGATTTTAATAGATCGTAAACATGGGGCCTTAAAGGAGATCCAAGGATTAATCTGGCATGAAGGATACTCAAAAAATGAATTTGAAGGTCATATCTACGATGATGTGAAACCATTTTTTGAGAAAATCAAATCCCTTCATGGAAAGATTGCGATCTACTCTAGTGGTTCAGTTCAAGCTCAAAAACTTATTTTTGGCCATTCATGTGTTGGTGACCTTAAAGCATTCATCTCCTATTACTTTGACACCAAGGTCGGCGGAAAAAGAGAAAAAAAATCTTATGAAACTATTGCCGGCGAGGTGGGTCTCAAACCACAAGAAATTCAATTTTTTTCTGATATTCCTGAGGAACTCGAAGCAGCAGAGGCCAGCGGGATGAAGGTGACTCACATTCTACGCGATGGAACTCAACCATCTCGTTTTCCTTCAGCCAGACATTTTGGTGAAGTGTTTTAGAAACGCCAAAAAAAATCATAAACGTAATAATAACCATTACGGTCAAAATTGAGCTGTGTAAAATCTCTTGTCGCCAAACCCAAACTCACATGAAAAGTGTCCCATATCCACATGTAGGAGACCGTTCCCCCGAAAGACTGCAATTCAACCTCATAGAGCATACCGAAGAGAACACGATTCCATGAATCAGTAATGTATTCAGTGATATTTCGAATATCTGAACTCTGAAACAAGTTAAGATCTTTTGTAGCTTTCGCTTCGTCAAATTGTGGATCAATTGTAAAACTGGCAGCAATATGATTCTGATATTTACCATTTCGCGGAAGAGTCAGGATAAGTCCTGTCTGCCAAATCCAATCCTGTCGGTCTGTTTTATAGGCCACTAAAGTGTTCGCAGAAATTTTTGAATACTTATTTCTAACGACTCTAAGTTTTGCGCCTAAGTTTAAGTATCCATCCAAAAGCAAAGCATTCACATGTTTTATTCCAAAATTATTTGAAATGCCATACTGAATTTGAAAGGGGCTGGCGAGCACCTCATTTTTATCAAGGGTATGCCCTTCGGCAGTAAAAACACCAAGGTAAGCAAGTTCTTTATATTGAGATGGTATTTTATCACTCCCTCCAAGAGTAAGAGAAGTAAACCCTGGAATTTTTTTAAAACGTAAAAGATTATAACTTAAAGGAAAAATCTCATCATCATAATCTACCAGGGAGTTATCAACAATCTCTTCAATGTCAATTTGGGCAGTGTAAGGGATGAGTTCTTGATTAACCTTTTTAATTCGTCCAAAGGCAACAACCTTGCCATCTTTTCTAGATAAAAAAATAACTCTTCTTCCAACTTGAAATTTAGGATGAGGATCAAGCTCTGCTGCAATTGACTTTGTATTTCTAAAAGCAATAATTCTTCCCTCTGCCAAAACGTGGAAAGAACATAATATGAAGGCCAGGGATGCAATTAATTTCATTATAACCATCACAACGACACACTTAGTTTCTGCAAATTGAGCCTTCAGAGGCAAACCGAAATGACTGCAGCCTTTTACTTTTGAGGATTAAGGACGAGCTATTTGGCAAAAAAAAACGAGAGATATCGATAAATAAAAAACAAGGTTTTCATTTATCTTTCTTTTGTATAGCACACTGAGTTTCAATTGTGACACATGATCTTGTGAACAAGATGGTCGTCCACCAACGTTCTGTCATCTGAGCATTCATTAAATAATCTTTTCCAGGACATAAACTTCTTACAATCACAGGAACTGAAGCGTCTTTCTCTTTTTCAGCATTTGAAAAAAATAGCCACTGATTAAAACAGGCTTTCAACTCGTCTTGACCATTTGGTAGAACCTGCATGAGCGTTATGGGACGCTCATAAGTTTCTTTATTAAAATCCACCTTACGGATAAGGTCGAAATCAGAATACTTTTGAGTGCAACCCATCAAGATAATTAAAAAAAGTATATTTTTCATATAAGAAAAACTACCACAGGTACCTGCCAATGACGATGCAAATTGCGATTATTGATCCCTATGTTAAAACTCCAGCAGTTCATTGTTTCAATAACTTAGTACAAACCCTGAATAGCCCACTGACCTACCATATGCCCTCCACTCAAGGCATGAGCAGTCTTTTGGATTCAGCTTCTAATACTCAGGCCTACATTGTTCTTGGATCAGCTTCCCATGTAACTGAAAACATCGCCTGGCATGGGTCTTTGGCCCAGTTCCTTATTCAAGAACTTAAAGCAAAAAAGCCAGTGTTAGGTTGCTGTTTTGGTCATCAGCTTATGTGTCATGCCTTCGGATCAGAAATTTCTTTTTATTATCCAGACGAGGAAAAACTCAGTGGTCAAAGAAAGATTGTTGTGACTAAAGACTTCTGGAATTTCCAAGAAGGCGAAATTTTTCACCTCGCAGTAACACACAGGCAAATTGTTAAAACTCTCGGGCCAGAACTTACGACTGTAGGCGTAGGTCTTCCTCATGATCTTGTTATCCATAAAAATCTTCCTTTCCTTGGAACTCAGGCCCATCCTGAAGTTTCAGGATACTTCTGCCAAGAAGACATTAAAGAACTTACTCCCATTGAAACTGAACAGGCACAACGAGATGGAATTCGTTTTATCCGCAGATTCCTTCAACACTTTAGCGTATTAGAAAACGATTAAATGGTGTCATTTTGGGGTCTATAAATCTTCTCACTTTTTTGATAAATCCAAGAAGAGTTGTGTTCTTTTAAGCTACTATTCAAAAAACTTAGGGAGACCATTATGAAGACCTTTATTATTAGTGCACTATTTCTTTCTACCAGCGTTTTTTCCCAAGTCATCGACGTATTGACTTACAAATCTCTCATGACGGCAAAACTTGCTTCACTCGAAGTGGTAACAGTCGGAATGAGTAAAAAAACGACGACCATGGCAAAAGCCTATTTGGAAACTGGTGAGTGCGAGTACACAACAATCTCCACTCAAAGCATTCTCAAAATCTTATCTGATCGAATGATTATTCATGTCAAAGAAAGTTTTGTACCGGCCAGCACCCCTATATGCCAAGAAGCGGGTTACGAAGTCTATGAGGAAAGTTTTCTTTATTATGAGAACAAACCGGCCGTGGCCGATGATCTTTTAGAACTTGAATCTGTAACAGACAGCATTGAATCAATCGTTCAGAATGGTGAAATCATCAACATCAATTTTAATTATCAATCTAGTGATGATGACGGAAATACTTACGAAGATAAAGTCACAATGACTTATGATCTCAGTAAGTCTCTATTTAGAAATTTAATTCACATTCAAGGAGAAGGTTATACCACAACGTCTCTAGATGCCGTAGATTTAAACCCAAACTCTCTTGACCTGAAGGATATTCTTTTCTGTGAAAACAATGATGGGGACAATTCTGAATGTGCCAAGGGTGATTATTCAGATATTCTTTTTTAAACTATTCCCACTCTATCGTTCCGGGTGGTTTAGATGTTAGGTCGTAAACCACTCGAGTAATTCCCTTCACCTCATTACAAATTCTTGATGAGACACGATTCAAAAAGCTCCAAGGCACTTCAGTTACCGAAGCTGTCATCCCGTCTAAAGAGTTCACCATCCTTAGGGCAATGACCTCTTCGTACACACGACCATCACCTTTAACTCCCACTGTTTTAACAGGAAGAAGCACGGTAAATGCTTGCCAAGTGGAATTATAAAGACCAAATGCTTTAAGTTCCTCAAAAAGAACCTGATCTGATTCTTGAACTTTTCGAATAGAATCAGCAGATAACTCTCCTAAGACTCTTACTCCAATTCCTGGTCCTGGAAATGGGTGACGAAAAACCCATGAGTGTTCAAGTCCAAGCTCAAGTCCTATGGCCCTAACCTCATCTTTAAATAAAAACCGAAGCGGTTCAAGAAGTTTTAATTGCATACGTTCAGGCAATCCACCTACATTATGATGGGATTTAATTGTAACCGATTTTCCACCTTTTTTATGAGGAGAAAGTGATTCAATGACATCAGGATAAAGAGTTCCTTGAAGGAGATAATCAAATTTGATGTTGTGGCTTTTCTCGAACTTGGTTACGACTTTTTCAAAAACATCAATAAATGTTTTTCCTATAATCTTACGTTTTGTTTCCGGATCACTTTCACCTTTAAGAGCATCTAAAAAAAGCTGAGAGGCATCGATGATTTCAATTTTGAGTGAAGTCTTCTTTTTGAGAAGCTCAATGTGATGAAGATCTTGAGGTCTAAGTAATCCATTATTTACAAAAAAGCAGTAAAGATCATCTTTTAAAGCGGTCTCTGTTAAACGAGCGGCCACTAAAGAATCCACTCCACCAGAAAAAGCACAAAGAACTTTAGAACCTTTAACGGCTTTAACGACTTC
>CAMCZE010000247.1 GCA_945885655.1 Bacteriovorax stolpii
TGGAGTCTATATGATCGTCGCCGTGGATTCATTTAATATGGGGGCCATGGAAAATAAAGGACTTAATATCTTTAATTCCACTTACACACTGGCCGATGAACATAGTGGAACGGATCATGATTTTCAAAATATTCAAGGTGTCATTGCTCATGAATATTTTCATAATTGGACAGGTAATCGAGTCACTTGCAGAGATTGGTTCCAACTGACACTTAAAGAAGGGCTGACCGTTTTTAGAGACCAGGAGTTTTCATCGGATATGTTGTCTAGGGCCGTAAAAAGACTTGAAGATGTGCGCCTTCTTAAGGATTCGCAGTTTGCTGAGGATGCTGGTCCATTAAGTCATCCTATCCGTCCATCGAGCTATATTGAGATCAATAACTTTTATACACGTACAGTATACGAAAAAGGTTCAGAAGTTATCCGTATGATTCATACCTTGATTGGTGCAAAGAATTTCCGTTTAGGAATGGATAAATATTTTGAGCTCTTTGATGGCCAGGCCGTGACGACGGAAGATTTTATTCATGCTATGGAGCTAGCTTCAGGAAGTAATCTCACTCAGTTTAAAAATTGGTACTCCCGTCCAGGAACCCCCACCCTTATTATTCGCACGACTCAAAATAGAGATGAGTTAGTGATGGAAATTGAGCAGAAATATCCTCCTACGACTTTAAAAGTCCCTGAAGGAAATATTCTTCATATGCCTTTTAGAATAAGTCTTTTAGAGCATGATGGGACTCAGGATGAAAAGACTCTAGAGCTAAAAAAGCTTAAAGAAACATTTCATTTTAAGACGAGAGGACTTGTTATACCTTCACTGAATCGAAATTTTTCGGCACCAGTTCATGTGGATTATCCTTACGAATTTAAAGATCTCTTGCATCTTATGAGTTTTGATCAAGATGGCTATTGCCGATATGAGGCCGCACAAAAAGTTTATGATGTGATCTTTAAGACTGAATTTAATCAGTATAAAACAACTGGTGAGTTTTCATCTGAGCTTCGAGTTGAATTTTTAAATGCATTCAGGAAATTATTAGAAGATGAGAGCATTGATTTATCCTTTAAATCTTATCTTATAGAACTACCAACTGAAAGTAGTTTGTCCCAAGAAATTTTTCATCCAGATTTTGATGCTCTACATCTGGTGCATTCACATTTAAGAAAAAAAATTGGTTTTGAATTTCAATCTTGGTTTCTTGAACAACATAAAAAACTTTCGGGTTCAACTCGTTTTGAACTGACTCCTAAAGCATTTGGGGAGCGCGCTCTTAAAAATAAATGTTTAAGTTATCTTGTTGCTTCTGAAACATCTCAAGGCATGGAGACACTTGATCGACATTATTCTTCTGCCACCAATATGACAGAGGAGATTGAAGGACTCATTCATTATATTCAAAGTGGAGTGCCTTTTGACCATAAAACGATCCAGAGCTTTTACCAGAAATGGAAAAAAGATTCTTTAGTCATGCTAAAATGGTTTGGCGCTATTGCTTCTTACAGTTTAAAAAAAGATGTTTTTGAGAGGCTTGAGAGATGTGAAAAAGATCCCCTGTTTAATAAGCAGATTCCAAATCATCTACGTTCACTTTATATTCAATTTTCTAAAGGTAACCTTCATTCGTTTCATACTTTGGGAGGTGAAGGGTATAGATTTACGGCCGAAAGAATTAAGATGATTGATCATTATAATCCACAAGTGGCCTCAAGAGCTGCTTCGGCCTTTTCATTGATCACAAAGTTAGATGAAAAAAGACAGGCGCAAATGCGCATGGCCTTAGAAGGAATTATGCAAGCAAATCCTTCCAGAGATACTTTTGAAGTGGTTTCTAAGTATTTGGCACAGTAGGCTTTTTCGAAGGTTTCACTTTGATTTTAACTGAGCGCTCTTGAAGAGCTCTGGCCTTATAGGCAGCAATGGCCCCAAAAGTGAGGATAAGGACAGAGGTAAGGATAAAGGGATCCATGAATTCTCCTGAGAAGGATGATTATTTCTTATCGTCACTCTGAACTCATAATATTATGGCCTAGCTTATAGACCCTGTGTATTTTTTCACTTCAAATTTGTCCTAATGGTGTTACACTCATGGTGACTCTAACAATTTCAGCTTCTTAAGGACGGATTCCCCTCATGGATCAAACCCTTTCTCTTAGGCAGAAGGCCTTAAAAATTAATCTTTCGAAACGTTTTTATGGCACTTTTGCCGAAATAGGTGCTGGCCAGGAAGTGGCCCGTCACTTTTTTCAGGCCGGGGGGTCAAGTGGTGCGATAGCAAAAACTATTTCTGCTTACGACATGGTTTTTTCTGATTCCATTTACGGGCGTGAAGAGTCTGGACGTTATGTGACTCAAACAAGACTTCTTCGTATGCTTGATAAGGAATTTCAGCTTTTAGAAGAACGTTTAGGAGAAACAAAAGGCAAGGATCATCAATTTTTTGTTTTCTCAAATACCGTTGCTGCGCTTAACTTTAAAAAATCTAATGAGGCCCATGGTTGGATGGGTATGCGTTTTCAAGATAGTCCGCATGGCACGGCCAATGAAGTGGTTATACATGTGAAAATGCTTGATCCACAAAATATTTTACAACAAGATGCTCTTGGTATCATTGGTGTTAATCTTGCTTACGCCTCACTTCTTTTACATAATGATCCCGTTCAATTTGTGCGATCATTATTGGATCATTTAGACACTTCCCGAATTGAAGTGAATTTTATTCGTTTTGGTGGAAAACTTTTTGAAAAAGTTGATAACCGCTTGATGAATCTGCAGTTAGTAAAAGAAGGCATGACTCATGCGATAATGTTTGATGAGAATGGAACGGTTGTTCTTCCATCAGATCATCTTTATAAAAAAGATGTTTTAGTGGTGAGAGGTTCTTATCGTCCACCTACGCTTGTTAGTGTGGACATGATTAAAACCGGACGCCAAGATTTTGCCAAGGCCATTGGTAAAAAAGAGGATGACATCGTTGCGATTTCTGAAATAACCGTGTCTACTTTAAAAGCCGATGATGGCGAAATCACAGATGTGGATTTTTTGGCCCGTGTGGATCTTTTAGGGGTGATGGGACAAAAAGTACTTATTACTAACTATCCTCAGTATTATAGAATCGCTAATTATTTTGCTCGTCTTAATGTTCCTCACTTAGGCCTGGTTCTTGGGATTTATAACTTTCAACAAATTTTTACTGAAGAAGAATACGCTAATGTGGAAGGCGGGATACTTGCTGCTTTGGGGCAACTTTTTAGAGATGAGGTGAAGGTATATATCTACCCATATAAGTCAGAAAATGGGACCCTCGAATCTTTAAGCAACCTTAAAGTTCCTGAGAAATTTGAGCACCTGTATCAGCATTTAAAAAGTGCTAATCAAATTGAAGATGTTCAAAATCCTAAAAAAGATCTTCTTCATATCTATTCATCTAAGGTTTTAGATATGATAGTTAATAATGAGAAAGGTTGGGAAAGCATGGTTCCCGATTCAGTGGCCAAAACGGTGAATGAAAAATGTCTCTTCGGCCATCCGTGTTTTATTGGTAAAAAGAATCCTTAAGGTTATCCTATGAAATATATTTTAGTTATGATTTTAGCAGCATCGATTTTTCATACATATTTTGCAGTCAAAAAACTTATCTCAGGTAAAGGTATGGTTAAAGTTGATAGCTCTGATGATTTGGACAAGATTGCGGCCTTTCAGGCCGACTAATGCGCATGTTTATTTCTCCATTTACAAATCCATTTTTGAATCTTGCTTTGGAAGATTATTTTCTGCGTGGCGGGGCAGATCTTCCTGTCGCTTTTTTTTATGTAAATCGACCGTGTGTGGTCTTGGGACGATTTCAGAATCCGTGGCTTGAATGTCATCTTCCATATCTCGTAGAAAACGATATTTGGCTTGTACGGCGTCAAAGTGGTGGAGGGTGTGTGTTTCATGATGAAGGAAATATCAACTTCAGTTTTATTTACAATGATGCCATGGTGGATAGAAAACGTGGTTCGGGTATTATGCAAAGGGCCTTTCATAAGGTGGGTATTGAGCTTGATATTTCTCCTCGTAATGACTTATGGCTTAATGGAAAAAAAATATCAGGTTCGGCCTTTAAACAAACAAAAGATGGATCATTCCATCACGGAACTTTTCTCGTAAATTCAGATCTTAAACGTCTGGAAGAAAGTCTTAAGCATACAGTGGTTCCGAAAACGACAAAGTCCATAGCTTCAGTTCGCTCTCAGGTCACAACTTTGCAGGAATATTATCCAGGAGTGGAAATAACTGATGTTTTGGAGATTGTGGCCCATGAACTCAACACAGTTCCAGCGACAATTGATGGATCTTATTTTTCAAGACCTGAAGTCCAGGAAAGTTTTTATGGGCTCATAGATTGGAAATGGTTATGGGGAGAAACTCCTAGTTTTGAGCTCGAGGGTGGTCTTCAGGTTCATAAAGGTTTAGTGGAGGGTGAGAGATTTTCTCCTCGGCATGTAGGACTTGACCTTAAAACAAGACTTTTTCCTGATTTTAGTGAGCAGAGCAGGTTGAGCAACCAGATTTTGTAGCAGTTTGATCTTCAAAGTCCCAGTCCGCATAATTTTCATTCAAATAGAGACATGCATCACCCAGATAATCG
>CAMCZE010000248.1 GCA_945885655.1 Bacteriovorax stolpii
GATGTTCGGTTGCGGTCCGTGTTGTCTTTAAATAGATCCGCTAATTGACGGGCCCCAAGATCTAATACTTGACGAGCAGAATGAACGTATTTTCCACCAGAAATCATTGATTCAAAAATTTTAGTCAATGTATCACCAAGAAAGACAGACATGATCGACGGTGGAGCTTCATTAGCACCTAGTCGGTGATCATTACCATGACTTGCAATCCCCATACGGATAATATCAGCATGACGAAAGACAGCTTCAGTCACAGTGGCAACCACTGCTAAAAAACGGAAGTTTTCATGTGGATCGTGTCCAGGCTCAAGTAAATTGATCCCAGTATCTGTCGACATTGACCAATTTAAATGTTTCCCGGAACCATTCACTCCAGCAAACGGCTTCTCATGAAGAAGACATACAAAATCATGTTTAAGAGCAACTGTTCTTAAAACAGTCATGACGATTTGATTGTTATCAGCAGCTACGTTGGCATCTTTAAAGATGGGCGCTAGCTCGAACTGTCCAGGGGCCACTTCGTTGTGACGAGTTTTAGCAGGGATACCCATTTTATAAAGCTCAATTTCAACTTCTTGCATATACGAAAGAACGCGGTCTTCAATCAAACCAAAATAGTGATCTTCCAATTGTTGGTTTCTTGAAGTTAAAGAACCAAATAAAGCACGCCCAGTCATCACAAGATCCTGACGACCAAAATAAAAAGCTTTATCAATCAAGAAGTACTCTTGTTCAGCACCACAAGTTGTGTAGACCTTATTTACATCTTTCATTCCGATCATGTGACAGAACTTTGTCATAACTTCGTTGATCTTTAGATCTGAACGAAGGAGCGGAGTTTTAGTATCAAGAGCATCACCGTGATAAGAAACGAAAGCTGTTGGGATAACAAGAGTTTTCCCATTGGCCCCTTCTTGAATGAAAAGCGGAGATGTTAAATCCCAGGTTGTATACCCACGGGCCTCAAAAGTGGCACGTGATCCACCGTTTGGAAATGAAGAAGCATCTGGTTCGCCTTGCATAAGCTGAGAAGCAGAAAGAGCTTCAATAGGACGGTCGCCATCGAAACTTAAAAATGCATCATGCTTTTCTGCAGTTGCCCCCGTCAGAGGTTGGAACCAGTGACAAAAGTGAGTAACACCTTTTGAGATCGCCCACTCTAAAACAGAATTGGCAACTTTAGTGGCAAGAGGTTTATCGATAGTTCTTCTTCCATCAACAACTTGTCTTAGAGATTCTTTATCTTCAAGTGAAAGAGATTTTGAAAGATGGTAATTATAAACATTTTCACCATAATACTGACTTACCTTCAGGTACTTGCCTTGCTCGTTCACAGGAACAGGACATTTTCTGGTCTTCCTTCCGTAAACTGTCATGGTGGCCTGTTGTCTTAACTGATTCGACATAAAAGTTCTCTCCTAAATGGGTTATGAACAAGTTATAATGTTTTTTATAGTTGGAACAATAAAGTAATTATCGGTGATTACCTACTTTTTTTAAACATCTTTAAGATAACTAATGTGTAGGAACCTTTCAAGAGGAAGTCAGTCAAGTATGATATGGAAATTAACAAACACCTTAAGACAACCTTTACATCCAGAATGGGACTTTTTGCTCATGGATGCAGCGGGTGGAGCGATTCACGAAAAAAGAAAAAATGGATTTATGTTATCCCGTGAAGCTCTGCAGATTTGCCTCGAAGAACTGGGCCAAAAACCGAGTATTCGTGATCTCACTTTATTAAATTTTAGCACATTAAAAAATCACCCCGA
Organism: Bacteriovorax stolpii; assembly: GCA_945885655.1. Lineage (GTDB taxonomy): Bacteria > Bdellovibrionota > Bacteriovoracia > Bacteriovoracales > Bacteriovoracaceae > Peredibacter. The sequence goes on from CAMCZE010000248.1 coordinate 1,773, forward strand.
AATGACGATTTCACTCAGCCATAATCCACTCTATGGGGCGGCCCTTGTGGCGGATCGGAAAATTTACCGCTCCGTGGGAATTGACATTGAGTTAAAAAATCGAAATGTAGGTCCGGCCATAAAGGCAAAAATTTCTCATCCTAAAGACTTTCCCCTTCCAGGTTTGCAATTCTGGTGTGCCAAAGAAGCAACGTATAAGGCCCTCATGAATACCAGTGAATTCTCACATACCCAGAATTTTTCGGATATTGTATTATCAGAAAAATCCTGGTTCCACATTCCTTCGAAGATAGAAGGACAGTACGAAGTCAAAACCGTTGAAGACAACGTACTGGCACTGGCCTGGATTAAAATTTAAAAGATTCTTCTGCTAATTCTCGATTCACAATTCTGATTTCTTTTAAGATTCTGGGAGCTATTGTTGGAATAACCTCCACTCTTTCTAGTTTACCCATTCTTGAAACAATCATTTCATAAGCTCGGTTCACTTCCATAAGAGAGATGACATCTGTAGCATCTTCCCTTTGGAAGCGAAGGCCATTTAAGAAAACAACTTCATCACCCGGATTAACTCCACCTTTATAAGCAGGCGTATCAAGATAAACCGCTTTTACAAAAGCACGTTCTCCCTGATATTCCCAATCAACACCAAGATAAGGAACCTTAGGCTCATTCCAAACAAATTCACATCCAAATGACTTCATACAACTTTCAAAATCAATGTCATTGGTTGTTTCAATCATCGTGGAAAAAAGATTTAAGACCTCAGGGCCAGCAAGTTTATTTACCATTTCATACACTTCATCTTTTTGCACACCTTGGGCCGGATCTTCTTTGAAGTTATCCCAGAGCATTGTCAATAAATCGTTAATAGATTTACCGTTTTTAAGAAGATGGGCATGAAGGACCATAAAGACCAGTCCGCCTTTAAGGTAATAACTCATTGAAGAATTTTTATAGTTCTCATCTGGACGGTAAAGTTTAATCCAAGCATTAAATGAACTCTGCTCCAATGAATGAAACTTCTTACCTGGAGTGCTAAAATATGACTCAAGATTAGATCTGACCTGATCTAAGTACTCTTCAAGAGAACATAGACCCGCTCGATAAACAATGAGGTCATCCATAAAACTTGTTAGCCCCTCAGAGAGCCATAGAAGTGTCGTGTAATTCTCATTAAGGTAATCAAAGGGACCCAGCTCTTCTGGACGAATACGTTTCACATTCCAAAGATGAAAATACTCATGGGCCACAAGGGAGAGGTAAGCAAAATAATCTTTACGATTGGCGAGCTTCCTTCCGTCAAACTGCAAAGCAGTTGAATTTAAATGCTCCAACCCTCCACGAAGTTTTGGCCCAAAATGTGTCAAAAATAAGTACTGATCGTATGGGATTTCATTACCAAAATGGGCAGCGGAAGTTTTTACAATCTGTTTAATATCATCCTTTAAACTTTCATGATGGGGATAGGTGCTTCCATAAAAAGCAAGGTTATGGGGCTTACCTAAAAACTCAAAACCATCAGTCTCATGGCAACCAATCTCAACTGGACAATCTAGGAGAACATCATAATTTTCGGCCGTATAAATAAATTTTTGACGATCTACAGAGACATCAATCAAGCTCGTACTCAGTTTTGACCAGAGCGAAGGAAAACGAAATTCAATGGTAGGATCCTTGATCTCATGGTTAAGCACTCCCATAAGGTAACTCGGTCCATGAAGAAAGGCGTGTGAAGCATTGACATGAGAGGTTCTGACTGTAAGCTCATTTAGATAAATCAAATAAGTGACGTCAAACTTCTTAGATGGTTTTTTTAACTCAGATTGACTCCAATCAATTTCCCAAACACCTTTGGCCCTTTGATTGTGAAAAAGCACTTCCCCGTTGTCTTGAGTGATCTGAATCCAACGTATGTGACGAGCATACTCACGCATAAGATATGAGCCTGGACTCCATGAAGGAAGAAACACTTTTAACTGCTCAAGACCTTTAGGGCACTCCAGTTTAAGAGTCACTTTAACCAAGTTATTTTCAGGATTTTGAATATCAACAATATAATGGGCGTTCATTGTAACCTCTGAGTTTCTAACAGGATACGGTCGCTTACAGCTAAAGACAATATTCAAAAAGCTTGATAGTGTGGCAGTATGGAAAACAAAATTACTGTACAAGATATGAGGCTTTTCGTTACTGATAGCGCGATACGCCAAATTCAGTTGATGCAAAAAAATGATTACACTCTCGAAGGACTTTTGTTCAGAATTAAAATCGGCGGCAAAGGCTGCGGAGGTTTTACCTATGACACTGGTTTTTCGGAACTGCATCCTGATGATCTTGTAATCAAACAACACTTCCCACTCATTGATTTTACTCTTCAATTATTGATTGATCCTTTTTCGGCCTACTACACTCAGGAAGCAACTCTTGATTATCTTTTAGATATCACTAACAACGAAGAAGGTTTTGTAGTGATCAACGCTTCTGAAGGTGAACACAAAGGTAAATTTTTTAAAGACGAAACAAAACTTCCTCCCTGGGCCCGAACATGAAAGAGATCTCCTTTGATTACCGTTACCTCAAAGCATTTATGGTGACGTCCAGACATTTAAACTTCTCGAAGGCCGCAGTAGAACTTAACATTGCTCAATCCGCCGTGAGCCGCCAAATAAAACTTCTTGAAGATTCTGTGGGCCAGCAGCTCATCATTCGTTCTTCAAAAAAAGTTTTACTCACTGAAAAAGGAGAGGCCCTTTTAAAGGAGCTCACTCACTTTGAAGTTCGTTTACAAGAAATCTTTTTTGGTGAAATGAACAAAACGATCCGAATCGGAATCCTCCATGGTC
>CAMCZE010000249.1 GCA_945885655.1 Bacteriovorax stolpii
ATATTCATAGTTAAGGGAGAAAATAAATGAGTTCTGAATTTTTGAGTAGTATTGAACAGAATTTAAAAGTTCCATTATTCACAGATGATGATCTTAAGCTGGTTTTTCGGAATAAGGAAACATCGGCCATTTATAATTCCCTGACCTATCATCTTAAAAATCGAAATTTAGAACGATTTAGACGAGGCCTGTATTCTCTTTCTTCAAAAAATGGAGGGCACTATACTTTTTCTAAATTTAAATTGGCCAACAAGCTTGTCTTACAAAGTTTTATTTCATTTGAATCAGCTTTATCTCATCATGGCCTCATTCCTGAAGCTGTCTATGAAGTAACATCGGCATGCTTAAATAAAAATGTCGTTTTTAAAAATTCTCTAGGAACTTTTAGTTTCTCACACTCCCCCATCGGGCCATTTTATTTGGGAGTTGAAAAAGATAAAATGACTGATGCCAAAATTGCTAATCCAGTGAGGGCCTTATTTGATCTCATCTATATAAGAAGAAAGCTTTTTGAAAAGGCCGAAGACCTGGAAGATGATTTCAGAATTGATTTAAATGAACTTCAAAAAATATTAAGTCATTTTAAACCAGGAGAAATTCTGGAGATTGGTAATATTTACAAAAAGAAAACAACCCGAAAACTAGCTACGATTTTAGTGAGAGATTTAATGTGAAAGATATTATTCAAAACCGACTAGACAATCATTATGATATTAAAACAGCAGAGGGTGAATTAAATGCTCTCAAAGAGATTACTCAAGAAGTCGTTTTGTACGCTCTTTATAAAGTTGGTTTTTTTGAAAAGGCATGTTTCATAGGGGGAACATGTTTAAGAATTGTTCACTCACTCGATCGTTTTTCAGAAGACTTAGATTTTTCTACAAAGTCCGTTAATCCTGATTTTGATTTAGATATGTACTTAGAAAAATCAATGGAAATAATGAGGCCATATGGCTATGAACTTACAATCGATGATAAAGATCTTAGGGATAAAAATGTTCAATCGAGATTTCTTAAAGATGACTCTATAAAAAAGGTGCTGACTTTTAGGCACAAGCAAGATGAAAGGCAGAAAATTAAAATCAAGGTTGAAATTGATACACGGCCTTCAGTCGGAGCAGTCGAAAAAATTGAATATATTGATTTTCCAGATGATTTTCAGATTTTGGCCTATGATATTCCGAGCCTAATGTCTGGTAAAATTCATGCGTTATTATGTAGACCTTATAACAAAGGTCGAGATTGGTATGACTTTTCTTGGTATGTAAAAAATAATTTCACACCAAATATAAAACTACTGAAAAATGCCTTGAAGCAACTTGGGCCTTGGGAGGGAAAAGACATTCAAATCGATGAGACGTTTTTGAGGGATACTTTAATAGAAAAAATAAAATCACTCAAATGGGATGATGTAAAACAAGACGTTAGAAAATTTTTAAATCCTGAGAAAGCTCAATCTCTTGATCTCTGGAGTGCTGATTTTTTTGAAAGTAAGGTAAAAAAACTATATCGACTAAAGAATTAATTTAAAGTTGTAAAGGATGTCTGATCTAAAATTCAAATACTTTGTTGATGATCAGTCGTTAAATTCTGGATAGTCAACTGATTCCAACCATTCACCATTAAGATCAGTGTAAAAGACTTGCGTGATGGCCCCAAAAAGACAACCATCGCCAAACCATTGATCTTTTCGTTCCACATAGTGGCAGTCATCTGACCCTGTTTGAATGGCCGACTGAGCGGCCATAACCTGAAGTCCATACACTTCCCCTCGAAGGTGAAGCAAGGCCACCACTCTTACAGTCACCTCTTGTTCAGTCAGAGCATAGTCACCCTCTAATATGGTGTCGAGCCAAACTTTTGCAACTTCTTCTGCCCCTTTAAAGAGGATGGGCATAAGTTCACGATTTTTAGCGAAATAGGCCTGAATATCTGGGCCGTCGGTTCTTTCCTCTACTTCATTCTGTAGAAAAATCAATTTTTCATGGGAAGAAAGTTTAACGAACTCTTTTAACGTTGGTACAGCGGCATGAAGAGAAACAGAGAAACAAACCATCATAGCAAGGCAAATTTTTTTCACACGTACACCCTTTTTATTTCAGGAAAGATATAGGAATAAAGATTAATAGCGTCAAGAAAGATATTCACCCTCTTAAAAAATTGTCGCCGAAAGACATCAGGCCTTTTTTGTTTTTAAGCGATCAAAGACTCTCCCATTAATGAATTCTTTTTATTAGATCTTTAGGCCAATCGAATTAAAAATTGATATCTCACGAGAAGAGGTTTTGCGCATTATAGGCCGACGTTGGGATCTCCCTCAGTTTTTGTGAACTTTTTACAACCTCAAAGGTTGATCTGCCCTTTATTATGTTAACCTTCCCCTATGAAATATCTACTTTTTTCCCTATTCATGATCTCAACAAACGTTTGGTCTACTTCGTGTAAGGTTCTCGAGATTGAATGGTATAAGACCTATACAAAAGTCCTGAATGTGAGTTGGGATACGGAAACGTTTACATGTCCTAGTTTTGAATCTAAAGTCGCCCAGGCCTTTTATGATCTTCATCATATGGACTTCAAATCAAACTCTGATGGGTTTAAACCTGACTTCTGGAATTACGTTAAGACTCATATAAAAAATGTAAAATATAATAAAGAATGCACGGCCCTTGCCATGGGAGGGAATGGTGTCATTACTTTTTGTCCTGCATTTGCCAAAGACAGCCGCGAAGACCGCGCCAGTACCATTATTCATGAAACCCGACATTCAGACCTTGGGGCCCCTAGGCACGTAACCTGTGTTGGTGGCCATTATAGTGGAAAAAATGGCGCCTGCGATGAAACTTTTCATAATGGGGCCTTAGAAGGAAGTGGTTTTAATGCCGACATCTATTTTTATGGTTGGGCCCTCGCTAGAAAAGATAACACACTTTCTAAATCAGTAATGCGTGGCCATATCAGAGGTATTCTTCCGGATCGATTCAATAAAATTAAAACCCAAGAAATTAAAAAATGGCGAAACCAATAATCATTGGACTTTTACTCCTAATAGCTTTCATTATCGGGATAAAAAACCAGTCTCCAGAAACTGAAATCGTTCAAAAGTCTCATAAGAAGGACCCGAAAGAAGTTCATACCACTTCATTTCATCTAGAGACCAAAGTCGCATCTTCTGGACTATCCATTAAACCTTTTATGGATAAAACATTAGGCATCTTAAAAGATCTCGATCAGCTTGATCAAAATGAACTTGATGACCTCTATCTTAAAGCGAAACAAGAAATTCTATTAAAAGAGCAAGACTACCTCCAATATATTAAAGTTAATCTTTCAAAATTAACTTCCGACGATCTAGGAAAAAGCTTTTTTCTCGTCGGCTCTTTTATTAGATACTCTAAATCTCCCATTTCAGTGATTGATGATCTCTGGTCTTATGTCCCCACGCAGGCCGGCCCAGTTGACCCACATCATCCAGGCCATCATCCTCTTATGAAGTTGGATAAAATCAGGTCCTACGCTCTTTCTGAATTAAAACTCAGATTTGAGGCCAATGAACTAATTTTGGATGAGGATCAGTCAAAAGAACTTATTGATAAACTTACTCAGATGGCCGCGTTCGAGAAATCTTTGGATATTAGTATTGAGGCCCTGCAACTCTTGGCGCTTTTTGATCAAAATTTAGCAGAAAAAGCTCTGAGTCACCGACTACCTAGAGATAGAAATCTTCTAAAAAAACTGATTCAATAATTTTGATACTAAGTAAAAAAACCTTTCAAAAACATTTCTAACATTCTTCATCATTTGGTTTTTAAAGCTCTCCCCTTCTTGCCTAATCCACTTTAAGAGACGAGATTCCTGCTAAAAAACAAGTTAAGATCGAATTTTTTTTCTTATCATTTCAGATGAATGACTTTTGGCCGACATTGAAACAGTACCAGGATGTTAAATTTGAAAAATGCTATCGATCTATTCTTTCCTAAAACTTCTTATGACGATCGTTGGGCATTTACTAATGACTGTCGTATCAGCAGACAAAGGGCTCTCGAATTAAGAAAATACCGTCCAGATTTTGCAAAGCATCTTTCAGATCAAACAATTATTTTGACAGCTGTGAATGCCGAGAACTTATTCAACAGCAATAATAGATGGACGGAAGCAGAGAGTAGAATTGAGGAGGTCAAGGATGATTTTGTCCGTCAGCCCTGTAAGAAAAATCCCAAACTTCCTGAATTTTTGTATTCACCAGGAAACTGGAATATGGAAGATGCAAAGACCATTACCGTTCTAAACAAATGCATATAGCAGTTTTCAAATTCAATTAAAGGATTTCCTTATGAAATGGTGCCTAGTATTCAATCGACAATTTGTTTGCTTAAACTAAGATTTCACAGCAAAAACCTCGGATCATCAGATCCGGAATTTTTGCATTTTAAAACGGAGATAATCGACTGCAATAACCCTTTTTAACTATTTCTTTCAAATCCCCCTATTCTTTGATAGATAAATTCCACTTCACATGAAAGGAATATAGGGAGCTCATGAAA
>CAMCZE010000250.1 GCA_945885655.1 Bacteriovorax stolpii
GTTTAGCGCTAAAAATTTTGCTCCATGATTTGGATGGGCACCAGTTTAAAAAGAACCCAGGCCTTTAAAGGGCCTGGGCCTTATGTCTTTGTATTGAAATTAGAAAATTGCATGAATAGCTACTAAATGAGTTTCACATTTTCTAGAATCCAATTTCCTGGACGGTCTTTTCAAGCTTGGCCCAGTCTTGAATCACTTTTATCTTATCCATTCTGTCGAAACGCTCAACATCTGGATCAATTTTTGAATAACGATAAGTCGTCACATCTGAAAGTGTGCCCATAATCGCTTGCATACGATCAACATGCCTCTGTTGGTCATCAGCGAATACAATAGCCTTATAATTTTTTTGATAACGGTTTAGAAGAACCTTGAGCATCACACCCTTATTCTGACCAGAAGTCATATAGATACCATTTTGAAATGATACAGGACGAGCAGCTTTGAATCCGGCAGTCTCAATATCTGCTTGGTTAAGGCCAGCTTGTTCAGGCCTAGTGATATCATAAGGTAAATAACTTACATTCAAATCTTTACCTGTATGCAAAGTTGAATTCGCAAATTGCATGTCATTGGCCGCAAGTGATGCCTCAGTCAGGCTGCGGAAGTTATGGCCACGTGATGTGAGAAGAATGACTTTTTGTCCTTTGGCCTGAAGTTTTTTGATCTTCTCAGCAAGTTCCGTTTCAGTAGCTTTCATTTTTCCTAGAGTAAACAAGAGACCTTGAGCACGAATAAGATCATCCACATTCGTAGATACGCAAGTTGGGCGACAATTTGGATCTTTCATCATTTTTTCTTGCCATGAATACCATTGATCTGAGCCAAGATCGTTAGTGGCAGTGAGTAGTGTATTATCGATGTCAAAAACAAGGAGCACCTGACTACGCCCATACTTAGTAGCTTGCTCCTCAACCTTGAAAAGAACTTCATCCATGGAATTTGAAGTTAAGGCTTCAGAAGCAAGGACCTGGGATGCAACAAAAAGGAGCGCCAAAAACAGAGTTTTCACTTTCATAGTATTCCTTGGTTGGTTAGTTGGCAGTTTGTAACAAGATTAAGTGAATAAAAAAGACTCAACTATCCAAAATTTTTAAATGCTTTAAGTTAAGGAATAATTCGATTTATTGCTGGAAGATAATGTTTCTGATTCAAGATTTGCATAAGATCTATTTATCTAAATGAGCCTTATTTTATGCAGTAGCGTGTTGACCTCGATTGTAAGCAGAGGATGAAGTCGAGGATTTTATTTTGAATGCGACTTGAATCAGCAGAACTTTCATTCTAGAATCCTGCTCTATGAGTTTTGATCAACAAAGAAAATATATTCACGATCTCGCTAACACTTTTTCTATCATAGATGCTTCTGTCTCTAGAGCGCTCACTCTCTTAAGTAGAAATAATCCTCAATTGACAGATGAAATAGCACGTCTTGTTAAGGCCGATGAATACATAAAAAAGTCCATCGATACATTACGTGCGATGCGTGAAGATGTTCATTCACAACAAAAAGATACCGGCCCTACGTAGTATTTAAACTGTAAAATTTTTTCAGGCCACTTTGACACTTCCAATTTGCACCTTGCAAAACGTTAAGCGTTTGATTACTTGACTGAAAAGCATGGCACGATCTTTGCTCTGGGTACTCCCATCGTTAATCTTTTTTGGGAGAAAATAAGATGCAAAAATTGATCACACTGGTCGTGATGTCTTTTATGTTTGTTGCATGCGGGCACCAAATGGATGCTAAGAGCTTTGAAAAGGCATTAGAATCACAAACAGGTCAACAGCATTCTGTTGCTAAGCTCTACACAGAAACAGGGAAATACGTTGTTTATAAGAACAACGTCACTGGTGAGTACAGTGCTTACAATATGGAAAAATGGGATCGTAAGAATATGGACTCAGTGGGCGACTTTAAAAAAGTGGCCGTTGAGGGCAAAGACATTGTGCGAGATCTCCTTCAGCAGTCCACATACGTGGAGTCTGGCCACTGGCAAAGCGATTACGACACCTATTACGAAAGTACTGAATATTATGATGAAGAGTGTGATTGTTATTACACTGAAGAATCTTCATATGAGGTTTATGTCGGAGAACATTGGGTAGATACCTCACATTGGTATACATATTACACAGGCGGAGGTTTCCGCTTTGATAATACTTCCACACAGTCTAAAGATCTTGAAACACTTGCTGCTTTGAAAGAAGACGTGGCCGAAAAATTTATGGCCTACAAACTGAAAAGTGAATTCTCCCTTTCTGCCAATAGGGCCTTAGAGCTGGCCAAGCTTGCAGGACGTTATCAGAAACTTGAAAATGCACGGGAGTTAACAACTTCTGAGAAAGATAAGTTTGCTCTTGATGCCTTGGGAGTTAGTTATTCTCAAATTGAAAATGCCGTTAAGGGCAAAGCTCAAGGCGATGATAACGAATACGAAAGTTTATTGAGAAAGGCCTCAGAAGTGAATAACACCACTCCTGAACAGATTGGGCGTTTTTTTAATGAGTTAGATATTATTGAGGGATGAATATATGGTTAAGGCAATTGTAACGTTTTTTATTTTAACGATTACAATTGCCCAGGCCCAGGAAACTATTCCTGGGCTCATTCCACGCTTTTATTCTATTGAAGCTGCCGTTGATCTACCGATTCCACCTGAAGAGGCCCACGCAAAGGCCCTTCAAGGTTTAGACCTCTCTCTTCTTGAACCAGACGCCACAACCAATATCTGGAAACCGGACTCAAAAAAAATTCCTCATATAAATCTTCTCTCGAGTTTTGAAACTGTCAGGTTTATTAAGGAGCTACCCAGTCGAACGGGGCAGTTTCGTTTCACTGTGGCCACTAAAGATAATCGTGAGTTCATCGTTATTCTTTCAAAAAAGATCCACAATGTCCTATTAAGAAGAAATATTCTCGCAAAACTCGGATACGAAACTCAACCCATGTCATGGGTCTCCCAGCTTAACGTGGATTTTGAGAACACCATTGATCGGGATCTTTTTAAAGAAGAAATGAAAGACAAACTTTTGGCCGGGACTCAAAGATGGATACGCTCGGAAGAAGATTTGGTTTTTAATATTCAAGATGCCCTCATCCTGACTCCAGAATCAGAGATCTATAATCTTGCCACAGGTCTTATGCCTGAAGGAACTCATCAAGGTCGCCGGCTTTTGAGAGCGCCTTACGTTCCATTGGCCTTAGTCGATACCACCGAATCGGCCAATCTCTTTTCATGGGAGGCCGGTAGAATGGTTCTTGATCATGTGAAGCTCAATCACACTCAGGATTTGGACACTTCTTATAATACTAGCTGGGAAGATGCTCGATGGATTGCACGAAGAATGGGCCATCTTAATCGAAAAGACTTTGAGGAAATCGTTGCTCTAAGCTTTTTCCCAAGATCAGTAGAAAAACTTTTAATAGAAAAGTTTATTTCTCGCAGAAATCATTTAATAAAATTGTTAAAACTTGAAACAGAGTTTTCTGAAATAACTTTTGATCCTTATGTAGAAGATGGAACTGATCTTGTTAATGGAGAAATAGTTAAAGAGTTTTTTGATGGATATGCTAGCCGTTTCTCTTATGGGGATCCGGAAACACCTTTTAATTCTTCTGAAGTTATATTCTATACAATTTCTCGGGCCCAATCGACAGTTATTAACCTTGCCATGCAAGGCCTAAATAAACTCATCGGTACTCAAGATTCATCTAATTATTCAAAAGTCATTGAAGGAATTGTGAAAGATCAGGGCCCATTTTTTCCTGTGCAGGGAGTGGTCATTCCAACTTTTCACGGATCAATGACTCTTTCTCGAGATATTGTAACGGGCTCCTATCTTGGAACCAATAACCGTGTTCAGTTGGTGGATAATTTTGGTTTCGCTGTGGATGCAGGCCTCTTTGGAGGGATTGAAGGCTTACCAATTCCGATAGGTTTCCATGCTGGTGCAGGAGTCACTTTTCAGCGAGTTTATTCACACGTTAAACCTGTGCTCTCGCTAAAAAAATCTTTTAAAGAACCTTATCGAAATATGATTGTGCCATTTTTAATAAAAAATATGGCCCATAAAATCGATGAATTAAGTACCAGCAAAGGTGAAGATCAAACCGTTGCCATTAATGCTGTTGTTGGCGAACTTAAATCGGCGCTTGCAGTAGGAGAGTCCTTTATCGTGACCGACTCTTTAGTGCCTAGAATCCTTGGTGATGTTGAGACAAGTATTACAGAATGGTTTTTTTTAGAAAAAAATATGTTACGTATCCACGCCCGGGCCCAGGCACAGAGACTCATGGTTTCACGTTTCCATTTCCATCGGGCCGATGAAAATACGTTTCATATCTATCAAGATTATGGAAAAAATCTTAAACTCATGTTGACGGTAAAATTAAAGTCCTATGTTCCTCTTTTGACCTTTAATGCCAGATGGGGCAAGGCCACAGCGGAAACTCACTTCTATGCAATCTCGCTTCACCC
>CAMCZE010000251.1 GCA_945885655.1 Bacteriovorax stolpii
TCAGGAATTTCAGTCAGGTTTGACACTTTCCTGAAATTCGTTTGGCATTTATAACAAATAACCACCATTAAAAGTTTTCTGAATAAATAATGATCTATTAAATAAAGGACTAAAAAACTTAGGCCATAGGTCCAAATAGATAAAATGGCAGTCAAAATAAAAAGTGCCACGCCAATCTTGCGATTAAAATCTTTCTGCTTATAAAAATCCTGGCGAGAACACACAGGGCATTCTTTGAGAACTCCCTTTTCATGATCATGGGTGAAGTGAACGTCTGAAACATGTTTACATATTCCGCATTCAACTTTTTCTGCATTAACCCGAGGATAAACTTCTACACTTGAACCACAACTAGTACATGTAATTTGAACTTCCATCATAGCGCCAATCCATGTTTAGACATTAAATAAACCGATATAAGTTCGCCCACAATAACAAAAAACTCTATGATATAAAGCACACCCGTTGCACTTTGAATGGAACGAAGACGACAAAGTTTATAGGTAAAACCACTGAGTACAAGAGGTGCCAGATAACCCCATAGATACCTCATAGAAATGAATAACCAGTTAAACATGTACCCATCACCAAGCATTGTACCTTCTTCAAAATAGGGCATTCCCATCGTGAATAGTACCCGCAAAGATAAAACGATCTTCATCACCATAAATATCCAGAATAAATACAAACAGATAATTAAGGGTCTTTCAGAAAGTTTTGGGACAACAAGGTAATAGTGCCCAAGAATCATTGAGAAATTACTCATACCTAAAATCGTCATAGAGGAGAGAAATAACACAATCCAGGGAGCATCACCTAAAAAAGTATGGTAGGTAAAATAGAAAAAAGTAATAATCTGTAAAACATAGATCATCCACATAAACGATGATTTTTGATCACGATGAAAAACAGAAGTAATCACATTGCTAAGAATTAAAATACCGTAACAAAGATAGTCTGCACCACTTAATGTCGGAGACATAAAAAAATCCACACCAATTGCAAACACCAAACAACTTAGAACAATAGACGTACCAAGTTTATAAAAACCTACACCTGTGAGTTTAGTACTTACAATGGGTGAAAAAAGTTGTGTGCCAAAGGCCAATGCCAGAAGAAAAAAGTGGGTAATGATCTGTGTCGTGCTATTATTCATATCTGGCCATCATATAGGGTGCGATAAAGATCATCAATCATCTGATGATTCGGTTTTGGAATTTTTCCTTCATAAGGAAGACTCAAATCTGCTTTATTGATCTTGAGCCACTCACCTTTGCCTTGAAGTGCTGGATAATCCGGAAATAAAAACACATATAAGAGGATGCTCTTGTCAGGGACATCGTTAGAATATATCCCCATGAATGTTGCATCCGAAGCGTTAATCATAATTCCCACTTCTTCGGCCACTTCTCGAATTGCTGCTTCAAGCGGGATCTCATCAGGCTCAATATGGCCGCCAGGAAACTCTAATAAACCTTGATAAGGACCATCGTCTTCACGAACCTGTACCCAAACTTCTAAATTGTTATCGGGAAGCTGGCGATAGAAAAGGGCCAAAGAAACAAGTAGAATTTTCAAGAAAGATTTTCCTTTTGATTTTTCCAAAAGCTCATATCTATCTGACTTAATTCAAAAGCTAAACTGCCTATAAAAGTGGCCCACCAAGGCATCTGACTATCATTAAAATAGATAATCATGCTCCATAAAATTCCGGCCGGTAACAATCGAGCAACCCATTGCACCCAATGTGGCATTTGACCTAAAGGTTTTAAGATCAAAAGCTGTAAATTAAAAACCATTTTAAGGGTGGAAAATCTATATCGTTTGTTCTCTAGTACAAGACTCATGTCCTGACTGGCCACCCAGTTCCATACAAAGCCTAATGAAAAAAGCACATTAAATTCTACACTCATCCATAAAAGATAAAAAACAATATTAAGAATAAAAAGAACGGCTAGATCAATTAATTTTCTTTTTGTAGTAAGAAACGGCTTCATTCCAAATAACCTTCACGATGAAGGAAAGTAATCTCTGGAAACTGTATCGTAGTTGGGGCATGCACTATATAAGTGAAGACTGACATGAAATCTTGAACCTTAAGCATCTTTTCCCGTGAGAACTTGGCCCCCATCTTATTCCAAAGCGGAGTATCAATGGCACCAGGGAAAAGATTAGTGAAACGGACCTTGTGATCCTTCCATTCTTTTTTAAGACTCTCCATAAAACCCAACTGTCCAAACTTTGAAGCATTATAGGCACTCACGTTGGGATAACCATAATGAGCAGCAGTCGAGAGCACAGAGATAATATGAGTTTGTTCTTTAACTAAAAACGATTCTAAATTCTTAAATAATAAAAATGGCCCTAATGTATTGATTGCTAGATGTTCTTCAAAAGACTCTGCTGTCATGTCTGCAACTGAAACCATTTCACAAATTCCAGCGTTGTTCACAACAAGATGAATCTTATCCGTGTACTCTCTGACTGTTTCATAAAACTCCTCCACTGATTCTTCGGAAGAGATATCTAATTCAACATCATAAAAATTTTCATTTTCAATGTCTGTGCCCGAACGAGACCCGCCAAAAACCGTATAACCATTACTTAAAAGAAACTTCGCAACTTCTAGACCAAGACCGGAGGAGGATCCTGTAACGATAGCAAATCTTTGCATGATTTCTCCCCTGGTCTTGAATTATTATTTAGCAATACCCACGGCACGGGTTTCACGAATGACAGAAACTTTAATTGTTCCAGGGTACGACATTTCCTGCTCAATTTTACGAGCGATATCACGTGAAAGCATGATCGTTTGCTCATCACTTACTTTCTCATTTTCCACTAACACACGAACTTCACGCCCAGCAGAAATAGCATAACTTCTGTGCACTCCTTCAAAGCCGTTAACAATTTTTTCAATGTCCGAAAGACGAGAGACATACGATTCTTTAAGGGCCTTGCGGGCACCTGGACGAGCTCCTGAAAGAGCATCCCCTGCGGCCACTAAGTGAGCAAGAACCGATTCTGGTTTTTCATCATCATGATGCGCACGGATGGCGTGTACTATGTCTGGAGACTCTCCATACTTTTTAGCAAAGTCGGCACCAATTACTGCATGGGAACCTTCAGCCGAAGCATCAAGAACTTTACCAATATCATGCATAAGTCCTGCACGACGGGCCTGTTTAACATTAAGACCAAGCTCAGCGGCCATATTCCCTGCTAAAAAAGCAGTTTCAAGAGCATGTTGATATTGGTTTTGAGTATAAGAAGTACGCCAGTTAAGGGCACCAATAAGTTTTAAAATTTCAGGATGAATACCATGAACTCCGATTTCCATCTGAGCTTTTTCACCAAGCTCACGAAGGCGAGATTCAAATTCATGTTTACATTTTTCATAAAATTCTTCGATTTTCGCTGGGTGGATACGTCCGTCTGCAATCAAACGTTCAATTGTCATACGAGAAATTTCTTTTCTCACAACGTTGAAAGATGAAATCGTCACAATCCCAGGAGTATCGTCAATAATTAAGTCCACACCACATATTTGTTCAAATGCACGGATGTTACGTCCTTCACGACCAATCAATCGACCTTTCACTCCATCATCAGCAATTTCTACTGATGATATCGTTTGTTCGGCCACATATTCACCAGCAAAACGTTGGATTGCAATTCCTACAACACGTTTTGCTCTTTTTTCAGCCTCTTCATTGGCCTCTTCTTCAATACGTTTCACTCTTTTTGCAGCATCAAGCCTCGCTTCTTCTTCAACCTGAGCGATAAGTTCAGCTTTGGCCTGATCTTTTGTTAGGCCAGCAACTTGAGTGAGCTTGTTAGCAAGTTCTTCTTGAATATCATGATTCTTTTTAAGCTCACCATCTAACTTTTGAACACGTGTGTCGATTTCAGATTCTTTCAGTTTTACACGATCGGCATCTCTTTGAGTCTGTTCAGTCTTTTGCTCAAGGGCCACTTCTTTTTTAGTCAGTCCACGTTCAAAATCAGTCAGATGTTTTTTCTTTTTTTCCATATCGTGATCAAGTTGGTTTCTTTCATCACGTACGATTTGTTTAGCATCGTTCTGAGCTTTTCTACGAAGCTCTTCAGCTTCTGCCTGAGCCTTTTTAAGAATATCTTGAGCAGCCCCTTCCTTAGCTTTGTCTGCAGCTGAGTTCTTCATACTTACCAAGAGGTAAGTAATCGCCACACCTGCAATCACGCCAATTACGGCCATCATTATTGGGTTCATAGGTTATTCCTTTTAAATTCTCTTTTGTTGAGTCACATCCCAACAAAACTTTTCTGTTATTATCAAATCCATCCGGCAGTCATGTTCTTCAACCGGAATTTTAACTACAATTTGTTCACTCCACGCGAGTCCTATCTT
>CAMCZE010000252.1 GCA_945885655.1 Bacteriovorax stolpii
TTTGATTTCATAATGAGCTTTCAAAAGTTTTAAATCTCGACTTAAACTTTCATGTGAACAACTTGAATATATGAGATGCGGATAGCTTTTGTTGATAAGCCATTTGACACTTTCGCCTAAACCTCTACGTGGGGGATTTACCAAAACAATATCGGGTGAATATTCTTCCAGTTTTTTCTCAACATCCTTGGCATCTGCACAATAAAACTTTAAATTTCCTAAATGATTTTCCTGGGCAGCTTCTTGTGCCTTAATGATTGCATCGGGATTAATATCTATTCCAAGACCTGATTCAATAAAAGGAGATGCTGCAAAACTGAAGCCTCCCTGACCACAGAATAATTCGGCAAATCGACGGGGCCTAATTTTTTTAACATACTCTGTCGCTTGTGCATAAAGTTTTCCAGCGACTTCTTCATTGGTTTGAATAAAACCTTGTGGGCCAATTTTAAATTTTAAATCACTTCTAGAGATGTTAATGAAACCTTTATCACTTAGAATAATTTCTTCTTTTCCTTCAAGTATGGCATGGGCCACAGGTTGAATGTTGGCCGATATACATTGTAAGGCAGGAAATTTTTCCTGAAGGATTTTAAGGTTCTTTTTAATACGATCAAGTGCTTCCTTAGACCTTAAAACAAAACGTAAATAGATTTGATCAGCTTCCTGGTTGGAATAAAGGATAAGAGATTTAAGTTCCCCCTTCCGAGAAGCGATGTTGTAGGGGATTAATTTGGTGGTCGTGATAAATGATTTTAATTCTGGAAGGATTTTATTAATTCCAGGATGATGAACCGGGCAATTAAGAATCTCCCGGCCTTGATCCAGATCTGTTTCCCCTAAAAGACCAAGCAGTGGTGCTTCCATTGGGCCAGTGACCGTCAGTTTTGCTTTATTTCGAAATCCCCATTCCTTAGACTTAATAGACGGAGAAAGATTGAATGTGAGAGGAAAGAGCTCCTGTTTTAAGACATTAGTTTTATGATGAAGCTGATCATCGTAAGGCATTTCGATTAGGCCGCAAGATTGGCATGATTTTTCGTTAAAATAGGAGCAGAATGTCTTCATGAGCTATAATTAAGATGCAGATCAATGAAAGTCTATAATAAAAAAACCTATTCGATCCTCTTTATAGTCAGCATATTTCTAATCGCTGGCATTCCTCTTTATATGTATTTTTCAGATGATGTGAGTCTTCTAAATCGAGAATATCCCCAAAGAGAAATGTCTAAGGATTCTGCACGTTACAAGATGGGTTATAAAAAACCCAAGGATTGGGTCAATTTTGATGAAATTTCTCCTTTCGTAAAAGGAGCGATTATAGTCTCAGAGGATTGGAGTTTTTACGATCATAATGGTGTGGATATGTCTCAGATGAAGGTCGCCTTAGAGGAGATGATGGCAGGAGAGAGGTTTCGAGGTGCCAGTACAATCACTCAGCAGATGGTTAAAAACGTTTTTCTTTCTCAGAGTCGAAGCCTCTGGAGAAAAGTGCATGAGATCATACTTTCTTATAAAGTTGAAAAGTTTGTTACAAAAAAGAAAATTCTCGAGGTCTATTTAAACTGCATTGAGTTTGGACCTGGGCTTTATGGCATTAGGGCAGCTTCATCTCATTATTTTAGAAAAAATCCCTCAGCGCTAAGTCCAAGAGAGGCCGCCTTTTTGGCCATGCTTTTACCAAGTCCCAAACGTTATTACATGTCTTTTAAAAAGAAAAAACTCACTAGATTTGCAAAATCGAGAGTGAGAGCGATTTTGAGGAAAATGAAGGTTCGAAAAATCATTTCAGCAGGAGACTTCGACTATCAGGTCTCAACACCCATGACTTGGGAAGTGCCTTAAACATTCATAGGCCACGGCCGTTGCAACATTTGAGAGATTTAGAGATCGAATGTGCTCTGAAAACATGGGCAAACGGTAAAACTGTGAATGGTATTCATTTTCTAATTCATAGGGAAAACCTTTAGTTTCCCCGCCGAAAATTAAATAACAGTCCTTAGCGTAAGGTGCTTGGTAATGAAGCTTTTCACCATGATTCTCATAAAAAAAAAGTTTATCTTTGGCTGGTTTTTCTCGCATGAGAAAATCTTCCCATGATTCAAACTCTCTGATTTGAACAAATTTCCAATAATCGAGGCCCGCACGTCTCACCGCTTTCTCATCAATTTCAAAACCATAGGGTTTAATTAAAATGAGCTCGATGTTAAGTGCTACACAGGTGCGCCCGATACTCCCGGTATTACCGGGAATTTCAGGCGCAAAAAGCACGATCTTAAAATTTGAATTATTTTGCATTAACAAGAACGTGAGTCAGGGTTCGTACGATAAGTCCTGAAGCCCCGTGAGCAGTACAGTAAGGCAAATGAGACTGGGCATCAACCACACCAGCAATATCAAGATGGGCCCACTTAATGTCATTTTTAATAAACTCTTCTAAGAAAGCTGCTCCAATGGCTGTTCCCGCTCTCATCGGAGTTCCGATATTTTTAAGATCGGCAACTTTAGATTTAATATCTTGTCTCCATTCATTGATTATCGGAAGTTGCCACATATACTCATCTTGAGCTTTTGCAGCATTCATAATCTCGTTCATCCATTTTTGGTCATTGCCTAAAATAGCACAAACTTGGTTTCCTAAAGCAACGAGGCATGCACCTGTTAAAGTGGCGGCATCGATGATAAAATCAGGGTTTTGGTCACAAGCATAATCAAGAGCATCTGCAAGAACGAGTCTGCCTTCTGCGTCCGTATTTAAGATCTCAACTGTTTTCCCATTTCTTCCAGTAATCACTGAGTCTGGGAAAGTGGCATATGAGTTAACAGCATTATCAGTGATCACCATAATACATGTGATTTTAACGGGAGCTTTCTCTAGAACAGCTGCACGAAAAGCGCCATATACGGTCGCTGATCCGCCCATATCATTTTTCATTCCTGCCATGTTGGCACCTGGTTTAAGTGAATAACCACCAGTATCGAATGTGATGCCCTTGCCAACTAAGGCAATGTGTTTTGTTTTTGCTGTTGAACGAGTAGGTTCATAGGTTAAGTGAACAAGGCGTGGTTCATATCCAGATCCCGCATTTACAGAAAGGAAAAGACCCATTTTTTCTTTCTGGATCTGAGCCTTATTAAGGATCTTGATTTTTACACCTTTAAGATTCTTTTTCACATCAGCTTCAATTCTTTTTGCATATTCTTCTGAGTGAAGAAAATTTGGAGCTTCGTTAACGAAATCTTTCATGACAGAAATTGATTCACCGATATGTTTTGCTGAAGTAAGGACCTTCTCAATTTTTGTAGTGTTTTTCTTTTCAACGTGAGAAAGAATAACTGTCTGCTCTGGAGTGTCTGATTTTTTTGATTTATATTTCTCAAAAGAATAATCACAAAGATAAATGGCCTCTGCAATAAGGCCAGCAGTAGCAGCTTCATCACGAACAGTATTAAACCCTGAAACGTCAAAAGCGATTGTTGTCCATTTGCTGCTTTTCGCACTTTTAAAAAGTTTAGCGGCACTCTTACGAATGTCCTCAGCCGTGCATTTTGATTTATCCCCTAATCCTACAACCCAAATCGTTTCACCTGTTATTCCAGTGAATGAAAGGGTTTCATCTTTAGCGGCCTTGAAGTTTTTTGTAACTTTAAGATTTTGGAATTCTTCCTTAATACCTTTGTCAGACCAATGGTCGACAGAAGCAGTTGTTTCAGTTTTAGATTTAGTCGTCGAACTCTTTTGGAAAGCAGTTAGAATTTTTAAATCAGCGGCAAGGAATTGGTTTCCTACCGAGTCTAGTTTCAGTTGCATGGAAAACTCCTTTATCATTTTGGGCACTTTACTTTATGTCGGCGGAAGCAGGATGCCAAGCAGTGCATTCTGCCCTTTTATGATTGAAAAAAGGTGAAGTTCGGGTAACGTGATATCTATGAAGCTTTTGTTACAACGATATCTTGCGGCCCAGTTTGTTATGCCACTTATTATGAGTTCGGTATTTTTTATTACTTTCTTGTTAACTTTTGAACTTTTCAGATTAACTGAACTTTTGGTGACTCGGGAAGTGTCGTTCTGGTTTATCGCAGGTCTTGTGGGAAACATTGCTCTGACATTTGTGCCACTCTCTTTGCCCATCGCAGTGTTTTTTTCTACCATTTTTTGTCTTAACCGACTTTCCGGCGATTCTGAGTATGTTGCAATGCGCGCAGGTGGGTTAACAAAGGCCAGGATCTTAGTCCCATTTTTATTGATCAGTGGGCTTCTGAGTGTGAGCGTGTATCACTTAAATCAAAATATCATTCCCGTCTCCAATAAAGAATTTAAACGAAAAATTAATTTCCTCACTTCTAGTGGTGTGC
>CAMCZE010000253.1 GCA_945885655.1 Bacteriovorax stolpii
TTTGGCATTAGTACCAGAGATGGAATCATTCTGGCCGTTGAAGAATGGAATAAGGCCGGTGGTCTTTTAGGTAAACAAATCGAACTTAAAGCTTACGATAACCAAGGCAAACCTGAAGAGGCCCGTCTTAGTGTGGAAAAACTTATTAACGTTGATAATGTCATTGCGGTTCTCGGTGAAGTAGCTTCAACTCGCTCTCTTGCAGGTGCCCCAGTTGCTCAGCAGTATAAAGTTCCGATGATCTCTCCCAGCTCGACAAATCCCCTTGTGACTCAAAAAGGGGATTATATCTTCCGTGTTTGTTTTATCGATCCTTTCCAAGGTGAAGTGATGGCCAAGTTTGCTTTCAACTCACTCAAATTAAAAAAAGCAGCGATCCTTCGTGACTCTAAATCAGATTACAGTATGGGTCTTGCAAGTTATTTCATCAAAACTTTTGAGTCCCTTGGTGGGCAGATCGTAGGAGATGAAAAATATGTTTCAGGAGATGTCGATTTTAAAGCTCAGATCACAAACTTAAAATCAAAGTCACCAGAATTCATTTTTATCCCAGGTTATTATACTGAAGTTGGCCTTATTGCTCGTCAGGCCCGTGAGCAAGGATTAAAGGTTCCTCTTCTTGGTGGTGATGGTTGGGATTCAACAAAATTAACTGAAATTGGTGGAGAATTTGTTGAAGGCAACTATTTTTCTAATCACTATACTTCTGAAGACCCGCGTCCTGAAGTTACAAATTTCATCAAAAACTACGAAACACGTTTTGGAACCAAACCGGATGCTCTCGCGGCTTCTGGATACGATGCCGCTCGTATTCTTTTTGAAACTGTTAAACGTGTGAACTCAATTGATCCCAAAGCAATTCGTGATGGCCTGGCAGAAACTAAAAATTTTAATGGTGTTACAGGAATTATCTCTATTAATGAAAACCGTGATGCTGTAAAATCAGCAGTGGTACTTCAGGTAAAAGATAAACAATTTAAATATGTCGAAACAGTTAATCCTTAAAAAAGGCAAGATGTGAACGAGTTTATCCAGCACACAATAAACGGTTTGGCCCTGGGGAGTATTTACGCGCTTGTTGCCCTTGGTTACACCATGGTTTTCGGAGTCCTTCAGCTCATTAACTTTGCCCATGGAGATATTTTCATGTTGGGATCGTTTGTGGGCCTGTACTTCATCCGTTACGGAATTCCTAATGCTGAGCCCTCATTTTTGACGGCCATCATGGTTATTATC
The DNA here is from genome assembly GCA_945885655.1 of Bacteriovorax stolpii. GTDB lineage: Bacteria > Bdellovibrionota > Bacteriovoracia > Bacteriovoracales > Bacteriovoracaceae > Peredibacter. The sequence continues at coordinate 1,237 of CAMCZE010000253.1, forward strand.
GTCGCCATGGCAGGTAGTGCACTCATTGGAGTCATCATCGAAAAATTTGCTTATCGACCTTTAAGAAAATCACCACGTATCAATATTTTGATTACGGCCATTGGAGTGAGTTTACTTCTTGAGTATGGTGGGCAGTTGGTATTTGGTGCTTCTCCGCAGTTTTTTCCTGATATTCTTCCTCGTAAAAATATCGATCTAGGTGGAAATATCATCCTTGATTCAAACCAAATCACTATCTTTGTGATCTCATTTGTTCTCATGCAGCTTTTACAATTTATGGTCTTTAAAACTCAATTTGGTAGGGCCATGAGAGCGATCAGCCATAGTTTAGAAACAGCAAATCTGATCGGAATTAACGTGAATAAAGTGATTTTCATCACTTTCATTATTGGAAGCTCTCTTGCAGGTGCTGCCGGAGTTCTTTATGGTGTCGCCTATCCAAAGATTGACCCATTGTTGGGAGTCCTTCCAGGGCTTAAGGCCTTTATTGCCGCAGTTCTTGGAGGAATTGGAAATATTACGGGTGCTGTCATTGGTGCTCTTATTCTTGGGCTTTCTGAAACTTATGTGGCCGGATACATCAGCAGCACCTACAGAGATGCTCTGGCCTTTGTTATCTTAATCCTTGTTCTTCTTCTAAGGCCTGCTGGGCTATTGGGATCGAAGAAAATTGAAAAAGTGTAGGTCCATGATGAAAAAAATCAACTCAACACTTCTTCTTATTTTAATGTTTCTAGGTGGCGCACTTATCATTAACTTTGTGATGAGTGGCTTCTCGGTATCTCCAGGGTCTTTATTATGGATGAAGCCGGGTCGTTTTGATGGCCTGATCAGCCCTTACTATTATTCGATCTTGATTATCTTAGGGATTAACATCATCCTTTCAGTTTCACTGGCACTTTTAAATGGTTTTACGGGACTCTTTACCATGGGCCACGCTGGATTTATGGCCATTGGAGCTTATACTTCAGCATCAGTGGTAACTTTCCTTCTGCCAAATGCTCCTTTTGTCATACAACTTTTTTGCGGCAGCTTGGCCGCTGGAGCTTTTTCGGCCCTGGTTGGATTTTTTATTGGAACCAGCTGTCTTCGTCTTAACGGAGATTATTTAGGCATGGTGACCCTTGGTTTCGGAGAAATTATTCGTATTGTCCTCTTAAATATCGATGCCGTCGGTGGAGCGCGAGGCATGACGGATATTCCTGTTTATATGAATTTAGGAAGTGTTTTTCTTCTGACAATCATCACGATCTTAGTTATTAAACGCATCCGTGACGGTCGCTTAGGTCGTGCGATGCTGGCGATCAAAGAAAATGAAATGGCCGCCAACATGATGGGGATTAATCCTCTTTCTATCAAGGTTCGCGCTTTTGTGATTTCAAGTTTTATTGCAGGAGTTGCTGGATCCTTTTTTGCTCATTCCGAAGGCTATTTGAGTACCCAGACTTTTACGTTTACAAAAAGTTTTGAAGTCATCGCCATGAATGTGGTGGGTGGACTTGGAAGTTTAAGTGGTGCCATTGTTGGTGCAGGCATTTTAACTGTTCTTCCAGAAGGGCTTCGTAAGTTACAGGATCTCACGGGTATTGATATCCGTATGATCATCTACGCGCTCACTATGGTATTAATTATGATCTTGCGTCCGCAAGGGCTCATGGGTAATAAGGAGTGGAAGTGGCTTTCCTCGAAGTAGAAAACATGTCATTAGAGTTCGGTGGTGTTAAGGCGTGTCAGAACGTCAATTTCTCGCTTGAACCAGGTATCCTTTATGGACTCATCGGCCCCAATGGTGCTGGTAAATCTACCATCTTTAACGTGCTCACTGGGATCTACGCCCCAACACGTGGAGATGTGAGATTGGGTGGGGAGAGTTTAGTCGGTAAAAAACCTTTTGAGATCGCTCAAAAAGGAATAGGCCGTACTTTCCAGAACATCCGATTATTTAAAGAACTCACGGTATTAGAAAACGTGATGACCTCTTTTTATTCATCATCTCATACCACTCTTGCCGACATGGTTTTTCAAACAAAAAAATTCTCATCTGAAGAAGATGAGATTCGTGTGAAGTCATTAGAGCTTTTAGATGTCATGGGTATTAAAGATCTCTCAGATGTTCCGGCCGGTGGTCTTCCGTATGGTAAACAACGTAAGTTAGAGATAGCCCGCGCCTTAGGACTTAATCCAAAACTTTTATTATTAGATGAGCCAGCAGCGGGACTTAATCCAGCTGAGACTCGTGAGCTTACAAACCTTATTCGCGATATACAGAAGGCCCGAAATATCACGGTTCTTTTGATCGAACATGATATGGGTCTTGTTATGAATATCTGTGAAAAAATTTACGTGCTTGTTCAAGGACAACTCGTCTGCGAAGGCGTGGCCGATGTGATTCAGAATGATAAACGCGTAATTGAAGCTTACCTAGGTGTGGATTAAAAATGGATATTTTATCAGTTGATTCTTTACAAGTTAATTTTGGAAACGTTCAGGCCTTAAAAGGAATTTCTTTTAAAGTTCCAAAAGGCCAAGTAGTTTCTCTTATCGGTGCCAATGGTGCAGGTAAGACCACAACTCTTAAGGCCATTTCAGGAAACGTTAAATCTCTTGGTACCGTGGTTTTTAATGGTCACTCCATATCTGGAAAAGAATCTTTTGAGCTCGTGGGTCAGGGCCTTATTCATTGTCCTGAAGGTCGTGGAGTTTTTCCAAACTTAACAGTAATGGAAAATCTTCAGCTTGGTGTAGTAGGGCGCAAACACGCCAAATTAAACTTCGAAAAAAACTTACAAATTGGTTTTAATTATTTTCCACGTCTCAAAGAGCGTATCGGACAACTGGCCGGAACTCTTTCTGGTGGCGAACAGCAGATGCTTGCCATTGCTCGTGCCCTTGTGGGTGAGCCAGAATTATTACTTCTAGATGAGCCAAGCTTGGGCCTTGCTCCACAGGTGGTTAAACTTATTTTTGAAATCATTGTTCAGATCAATAAAGAAAATCATGTGACAGTTCTTCTAGTTGAGCAAAATGCGAAGCAAGCACTTAAGATTTCAGATTATGCTTACGTGCTTGAGACAGGGAAAATTTCTCTGGAAGGCAAGGCCAG
>CAMCZE010000254.1 GCA_945885655.1 Bacteriovorax stolpii
AGCGGAGATCATCTCTTCCCCACCCCAGGCAACAATACAATCCACCTTATTTTTGATCACTCGCTCTGCTTCAAGATCTCCCCCTTTCCAGTGAAGAACAGCAAATTTATTACAAAGAATGTTTTTTTGATCAAATTCTAATAATTTCCTAGCAAAAAAAAATGGAAAATAAGTGTTCTGACTGCTAACTTTTAAAATCGAAATATTTTTTGTGAGAAGACCCATGATAAGAGAATCAATACTACTTAAAAACACATTTCCAGCCGTTACATGAAGAACCACTCCTAGAGGTATGGCCCGGGTAAGTTGTGATGCTCCAGGAAGTTTAATAAAATCATTTAAAACCTTGGGCTGAATAAATTCGCCCTTGAGTCTTTTCTCTAAATTTTCTTGAGTTAAAAGACTGGGAAGCAAATTTAATGTTTTTTTTATATCATCAGAAGAAAGACCAGAGTCTTTTATAAGTTCTGGTAAGACTTCTGATGCAAATACGTCATTATTTTTTAAAAACCCACCAAACTCATGAAGCGCTTGCACAATATCTTCCACAGGAGTGAGTGCCATTTCTCTTTTAAGACGAAAAAGATGAGACCAGGCCTCATCGTCCCGCCACTCCTCTTTATTTTTTGAAAAACGACCAAACCAATACATCTTATTCCTTAATAAACTCTAGGGCCTTTAAAGCACAGCCTCGATGTTTTGTTACTCCCGCTCTACCCTCCAGGATCAACGTATCCCCACCAATGGAACAATCACAACTTCCTAGTCGCCCGTAGTCTGTCGTCAAAAGACTTGGTGCTGGATAACTAAAATTATATGAACATAAAAAATGCAACAGACCTTTTTCACCTTTTTTCACAAGACTTAAATCAAAAGGTGAACGTACAAATACCCGAGCATAATTTGGGATATGTAAATTCCCTTTTTCACAATCCACATAGGGAATGCCATGCTCAACCATGCCAAAAAGATCTCGTTGATTTTTTTGAGGAATGCCTAGATGTTTTTCAATATAAACTCGGAACTCGTGCTTCGGAATTTCTTTCTCTGATTTACCCTTCCAACCGCCACCAGTCTGAAGCCATGAATCAGATCCCAAATTCAGCTGCAAATGATGTTTTTCAATCATCTCAAATATTAAAGCTGGAAACCCTAAAATTCGCGTGGGAACACCTGAGACCGCAAAACGTTTTAGTGTCTCTACTGTTTTCTCTTCATTGAGTTCAAATGTTTTTTTGTCTTCATTCCACTCAATAGCGTAAAAAACTTCTTTTTTGGCAGTAAAGTTTGTTAATAGTTCATCAGTAAAGGCCGTGCCAAGATCATTGGCCACAGCTGGATCATAAGTAAAACACAAATAGTTATACTGTTTGTCGTTACTCATGCCTAAGGCCATATGAATATTCAGGGCCAGTTTTTTAACATTGTCTAAACTTAACTGATCCAGAAATTGCTGAGATTTCTGTCCAGCAGTTCCTGAACTTGTGAGGACTAATACCAATTCTTCTTTTTTAACTGAACAAAATTCATGCTCTTTAAAAAGATGCACCATTGTACCGGGAATGAGATGCAGATCATCTTCCGTTTTTATGTCTTGAGGATGAAACTTAAGTTTATTCCAAAACTTACGAGTAAATTCATGTTTCTCATAGTGATTGAGAATATTCTCTTTAAAACTTTGAACAAAAAGTTTTTTATTCTCTGCAGAAAAATCAAAAGGTCTGGAATTAAGAAGTTTTTCAGTGGCCGATGTTTTCATATTTTCAAAAGTTTAGGAGTAAGAGACATTCTTTTCCATGCACGGAAATATTCTTCAAGATAGATCTGATTAAGACCTTTAAGTTTTACGTTTTGAAAGTCAAAAATTTCAAATGAGCGACTTAGAACTAAAAAATCATGCCTTTTTTCATTAATCATCTGAAAAGCTGGAAAAAATCCGCAAGGGATAAATTTTGCTCTTAATATACTTTCTAAGATTTTAGGTTTATCAGCACGAACAATCACTTCAATATAACGAGCTCCGGCGTCTCTTAAGAGTCTATTAGATCTTAAAAAGAGTTCTGAGAAATCCATATCACTTGGTATCTTCCCACCGATGATTACACAATAACCATCAACATGAGAAAGGTGACAGAAAAGTTCAATGGATTGATCCGGAGAAAGGATGATGAGATTGGGCTGATGAAAAGGGAAAAATTCAAATTCAAGACGTTTTTCATTTTTCAACAAGGAGTATCTATAGGCCACAAACTTTGGAGTTTTAACAACCTCCAAATCTCCAGGTGAAACTAAAACCTTGCTTGGACTCTCAGGAACAATAGCTTCCATGGATTGAAGTCCCACTTCATTTTCTACAATTTTATAGAGGGATGCTACTTCGTGGTGAAGTTTATAGTCAGTACTTCTTTTTGCTAAGGCCTCTTTAGATATAATGGCCGCAAGACAATGAGTTTCATAATCATTAGTTCGGTGAGCATTCGGAAAAATTCCCAGTTTTTTGAAACCTAATTTTTCAGTCAAAGTCTGGGCCGCCTCATTGACGGTTCGTGTAGTCGAATAAATAACATCCACGCCGATGGTGTGGTCTCTTAGGTAATCAATCCCATAACCCAGAAGACGCTCCATCACTCCATGACCGCGACATTCAACTCTTACAACAGCACCAAAGGCCTTCGCTATCAGGTTTTCTTTATCATAACAAATCAGAACCGAGGCCATAATTTGATTATCGGGACTTTTTGAAACAAACCAAAATCCTTCATCAGAATTGATGAAAGATCTAATGCGATTAAAGTCTTTCATTAAAGGATCTGGATACATTCCCTGGTAAACATCAAAATATAATTGGGAAATTTGGAAAATGTCGTCAACATTCGCGATCTGAACGGAATACAACTCATTGGATGATTCAGTTGACGAGGTGGTTTTCATATCATCATAGATACTACGTGCTTGAATTTACTACAAGACGGTACAACCTTTTTACAAGGTGTTTGACCAAGACTTGGGCCACATGTAGTTTGCTTGCCGAAATGAATAATTCCTCCCTTCCTACTGGTCTGTACTATCAGTTTCCTTTCGTGGATCGAAAGGAGAGGGCCTTACTTCTTGAATGGTTAAACAGCTTGAGACCACTATGGGAGATGCGTTTTTCTGAACATAATCCCCCTCCTGATGGTGATGAACAGCGTCCTTTGTTAAGACCTGTTTATTGGTTAGGAAACTGGCAATTTGCTTGTTTGGATTATTATCATCCGCCTAAAGGCATTCAGAATCGCTGTGTGCGAGCAGAATCATATCCTCCTCAATTACAAAGACTCGTGGATCGAATTGAATTTATTACTAAAAAACGTTTCCCTAAAAGCTACATCCCTGAAAAGTGGAAGCTTAACACTTGTCTGGTGAATTTTTACGGTAATAAGTTTGAAGATGATAAATGGGTAGACCGTGCCAGAGTGGGTGAACACAAAGACTTTGAACCAGGCCCAGTAGGATCTATCTCCTTTGGGGATAGGGCCTTTTTTCAGTTTGTGAATGGAAAATCAACTTTAGGTGATGAAAATATTGTTTTTTCTCAGTGGCTTGAAGATTCTTCACTTCAGATCTTTGCTGGGGACAAATGGAAAAACCGCACTTTCCATCGAGTTCAAAGAGTTGAGAATAAACGTAAGGAGTCTTTGGGTCCAAAGATTGAGGGTTTTGAAACTCGTAGGATTAACTTCACTTTTAGATATGTACCTGAAGAACATATAATACCTTTTAAGGAACTTCCTTCTAACCTTCAGGGAGATATCCTTCCCTACATCCATAAGCTAAGTGAGGGTTCAAATTTCTTCAGGAAACTTATAAACCACTGAAATATCTACATAGTGGCCACATTTACTCAAGTTTTAAATGGAATTGACGATAAGATAGGTGAAAACAAGACAGATTGCTGGGAGAGATTTATATCTCTAAATCTTTGAGCTTCACTTCAAACCTTTGAAAGAGCTCATCGTGAATCAATGTCACGTTGGTTAACTCTTCAAAATAATCGTCCACTTTTTTCTTAACCACACCTAATCTGTGCGAAGATTCTTGGATCTTCCTTGAGTCACTTTGGGCCACGAGGTCAAGAATATTTTGTTCTAGTTTTTTCTGTTCATCCTCAAGTTTTACAATTTCTTTTTCTAAAAAATCCATCTTCTTTTTATGAGGAGCAAGTTCTTTTGATCGATCGATGATCATTTCTGAACGAAGACGTTTTACTTCTTGGCGAGATGGTTTTTCTGCTTGAACAACCTGTTTTGGTTTTTCTTCGTCTTCCTCCCAGCCGATTTTTTTTA
>CAMCZE010000255.1 GCA_945885655.1 Bacteriovorax stolpii
ATCAACTTCACTTCAGGTCTGATCACGATGAGCATACTCTTTTGTTTTTTAGGTATGGGCCTAAACCATTTCCGTTTTGGTTTTAATCCTCAGCTGACAATTCTTGTTGGTATTCTAACAACAATTATTTTCATGTGGATCTATTCAAAAATTGGCGATTTTTTTAACACAAGTGAGAAATAAAAATGAGTGAAAAACTACACTTCCATAATAAAATTGATGATCGCCTAAAATCCGGAATCCATTTTCGTGACCAACTTAGGATTATGGCAAAACCAGAACTTGGTTTTATCAAATCTATAGTCATCAACACTCTTGCCATAAGCTTATTAAGCCTCGCTGTACCCTTAGCAATACAAATGATTATCAATAACATAGGCGTGCGCACCATGGCGCAACCATTAGTCATTTTGTGCCTTATTCTCTTTTTTATTCTCTCTTGTAGTGGGGCCATGCAGGCCATCCAAACTTATACGGTAGAAGTTTTACAACGTCGTCTGTTCGTGCGTTACGGACTTATCATTAGTGAGCGACTAACTTCTTATCAGGATAAGAACTTTAAAGCAGCGAACTCTCCCGATCTCATTAACCGTTATTTTGACATCATTATTATGCAGTCAAGTATGGTGACTTTTTTCGTAAACGGATTTGGATTTATCATTCAATTCATCATCGGTTTTTCACTCCTTGCTTTCTATCATCCATACTTCTTAGGTTTTGCTGGATTCATGGCCCAATTTTTGGCACTAAACTGGATCCTTTTTGGGCCGGATGGTGTTCGTGCTGGTTCTCCAGAGGCAGATGGTAAATATGATGTTGTCAGCTGGGTTGAAGAAATGAGTCGGGTGAGAAATATTTTCACATCTGATAATGGAAAAAGCTTTTCATCAAATAAAATGAACCATCTTTTTAATAGATGGCTTGGCGTAAGAAATAACCTCTTTAACTTCCAATTCAGACAACATATTGGTCTTCAGATTTTTGGTGTTGTCATGAATGTACTCCTTCTTGGTATGGGTGGTTTTTTAGTTTTAAAGGGTGAACTTTCTGCAGGTCAACTGGTTGCTGCTGCTTTAGTTGTTAACAGCATCATCACAAGTATTCCCAGTCTTCAGAACTTTTTTTTTAGTGCTTACAGTTATAGTACGGCCCTCGATATGATAGCTCGTTTTTATGACTATCCACTTGAGCAGCCTAGTGGACATCTTAATATCCCCAAGAACCTTGATTTTGAATTTGAAAACGTAACCTTTGAACCAAACTATAATTTCAATTTTGGTTTTAAAGAAGGATCCAAAAATCTTGTTTTAGTACGTAGTTTTTCCTCCATTGATCTCGTTTATGATTCATTGATGGGATTCGGTGATCATAAAACGGGAAGAATCAAATATGACGGCATGTTCTCTGAAGATTTAGACCTCGGTGAGATCAGAAACCATATACAAATTATCCGCCATGATCAATTTTTTGCAGGAACAGTCCTCGAGAACTTAACTGGCCTTGCTCGTAACAAGTCTTTTACAAACACAGAAATTTACCAAGCCTTAGAACGCGTTGGACTTCGTGAAAATATCGAAAAACTTCCTGATAGACTGGAAACAGTTATCAGACCGAATGGTTTTCCTTTTTCTAAATCTCAACTTCTTGCCATTCAAGTTGCAAGAGCGATTCTACTTAAACCTCGAATTCTAATGGTTACTCCTGATTTTGAGCAGATTTCTACCTTCAAAAGAAAACTTGTATATAACGAACTTTTAAATACAGACAATAAATGGACTCTACTCTTTTTCACCCAACGTTTTTATAAAGGTGATTTTGACAAACAAGTCGTATTTGAACGCTCCAAAATGAAAGAACTAAAAGATTCCTCTGATCTGCTGAAGGAGATTGAAAATTATGGATGTTAATAATAAGCGGATTATAACTGATTCAGAATTTTCAATGGCACCAGAGGCCATTGATGAAATTTATGCCCATAACACAGATGAAATGTTGATACTACATGACCTGCCAGAAGTTGCAAAATTGCTCACTCGTTTCGTCATGATATTTTGCCTTTTCATGTTAGTCTTTCTTATTGCCATCCCTTGGCAGCAGACTGCTGACGGATCAGGAAAAGTCATGGCCTACCGTCCACAGGATCGTGTTCAGAACATCCATGTCACTGTAGGTGGACGAATTAAACAATGGTTTGTGAAGGAAGGCTCTTTTGTTAAAAAAGGTGATCCTATTATGGAGATCATCGATATCGATCCAAATTACCTTTCTCGCTTAACGGTTGAGAATAACGCTGTAAAACTTCAGTATGAATCGGCCGTTGCGGTAGTGAGAACAGCTAAGTATGACTATGATCGCCAAACCGATCTATACTCAAAGGGCATCAGTTCAAGAAAAGACATGGAATTGGCCACCATCTCTTTCAAAAATGCTCAGTCCGCTGAAGCTCAAGCTCTAGCCAACTACACTCAATCACAATCAAAACTTACAAGACAACAAAGCCAGGTTGTAAATGCTCCAAGTGATGGAACAATTGTTAGACTGTTAGTGGGAACAAGTTCGATCGTTGTCAATCAAGGTCAAGTTGTTGCAGTGTTTGTTCCAAAGAGTGACACTCTTTCTGCACAAGTATTCATAAGAGGTAATGACTTACCTCTTGTCTATGAAGGACGTAAAGTACGTCTTCAATTTGAGGGATGGCCCGCCATCCAATTTTCTGGGTGGCCCTCTGTCGCTGTAGGGACTTTCGGAGGTGTGGTATCAGTGGTTGATCAGACGGCCACTTCAGAAGGTTTATTCAGAGTCATTATTGTTCCTGAAAAAGGTGAAAAATGGCCGGCCTCTCGATTCATCAGGCAAGGCACAAGAGTTAATTCCTGGATTCTTCTTAATAAAGTAGCTCTGGGCTATGAAGTTTGGAGAAAGTTTAATGGTTTTCCACCTTCGTTAGATACTGCTCCAGGAATTCTCGAGAGTTCAACAACTTTTTTACAGGAGTAAATAGTCATGAAGAGCCTACTTTTATTTCTAATAATCATCTCATCGCTCGCTCCTTATCAATCAACTCATGGAGCTCTTTCCCCTTTAATTATTCAAAACAGTGCCTTAAAACATCATCCGACGGTTTTAGGTGCTCTTGAAAATTTGCGAGCAGCGGAAGCATCTGTGAGGGGTGCACATGGTGCTTTTGATGCAAGGATTGTCTCTGCTTATAAAAGACAAACTAAACATAAATTTGCCTCCGAAATGAGTCAAGATAGCCTCGTTCGTAAAAATGACTATCAAACAACAATGTCTCGCACACAGCTTGAAAAACCATTACGATTTGCGAATTCAAAAATCTATATTGGTACTGAACAGATCAGCAACCCTAACGGGTTCCTTGCTCCTATTTACCACACAGGGAATCCAACTACGCAAACTGGTAACTATACAGTCACCGGACTAAAAGTATCCTTATTGAAAAATCTTTTGATTGATCCTGATCGAGCGGCCCTAAAAAATGCAAAATTTAATGCAAAGATAGCGAGGGCCGACAAATCATTAACAGAGCTGGACATTAAAAGACTGGCCCAACTCGCCTATTGGGAATGGGTAACAGCTACAAAAGTAAAAAATGTCTATGAAGTGCTTCTCCAGAACGGTGAAACAAGAAATGAGTATCTAGCTGCTCGTACTAAGAAAGGTGATGTAGCTCAAATCCTAGTCACTGAAAATGAGCAATATGTGGCCAGCCGTAAGGGATCACTTCAGGCCGCAAAAGAACGACTTTTACATGCGGAATATGCACTGTCTTTATTTTATCGAAATGAAAATGGTGAGCCCATTGTTCCGAACTCCGAAGAAAGTTTTGAAGATTACCCAAGTCATTTAGCACTCCTCTTAAATGATCTTGATCTCAACTCAAATATTGATGACATGATACAAAAACGTCCAGATATGAAAAATCTTTCTTTTAATGTCGAAAAAACCGAGGTCGATCTAAACCTCGCCAAACAAGATCTCATTCCTCAACTTGATCTTACAGGGGAGTATTTTGAAAGAACAATAGATCACCGTCCCGAGATGCCTTATGACTACATGATGGTTTTGGCCCAGGTTACTATTCCTATTGAGTTAAATTTGGGCCTTGGTAACATTGCAGCTGCTCGTGCTCGTCAAATGGTGGCCAAAAGATTGTTAACTTATGGCGAGCAATCTTATAAGGCCGAGGTATCGGCCACGAGAAAAACTCTTCATCTGGTGCTAGAGCGAGTTAACCAATCCGAGATTGAATTTTCGAAGACAAAGGAATTAGTCTTT
>CAMCZE010000256.1 GCA_945885655.1 Bacteriovorax stolpii
AGTCAGTTACAAGGCCAACGAAAGAGTTATCTAAAAGTTTCAATTGGACAATACATGCATCTCCAATGATGTCAGGGTCAAATTCACCATATGAAATGGCGTTAATTTTTCCAACGATATCTTTTTGATCAGCGAGGGCCACACAAGAAATAGATGCCATAAAAATAAAACCGATAATTTTTTTCATAAATGTCCTTTGATATAAGTGAAAATACTTTCACAGAAGTTTGTTGTTTGAGATCTTATAGGATAATCGAGCCTATATAAAAAACAGATATAATAAATGATGCTTATCTAATTATGAGATATAATCCAGAGAGGACTCAAAAAGTGTTTCCGCCTTTCTAAGATTGAAGAATCTTTGAGATGCACCAATAATGGTTAAAATGGGCCTTTGCCTATTTTTCCTTAGTTTTAAAAAGCAAAGAACCCGGTTTCTGATCTGTACCCGGGTTCTTGATTAAGTCTTTACATTGATGTGCAGTTTTTGGCTCGATGATCAGATCCAGGAAGCCGCACCTGGGAAATATAAGGTTGGCCCAAAAAGAGCCATCTCTTATGATTATTGATAAAAATTTAGAACCGACTTGATTGAAATTCACCGGATCTTCTTATTTAAGGAAGGATAGTTCGCATTAACGCTACATGGTTATAACTCAAAAAGACTAAATTTCGCCTTTGTAGGATTTTTATCGAAGTCTCTTACTTAAGAAATTATCTTAATAAGAAAAAGTTGGATGATACCATTCGTTATAGATTTTAAGGTAATTGAATCAATTGACCCCAGCAAAAGGAATGAATTCATTTCTGTCGCCTTCAAAACTAATATGTATACTGATGCAAGGGACATATGAATTCAGTATTAAGGGCACAAATAATGAAATTAAAATTTTTCACACTTTTTTTTATACTCTTAACAGTGACCAATGTTGCGTATTCCATTTCAAGTTTTAATTTAGAATTGGGAACTGCGCAAAATAGCTATAACCAAGTGAAGATTGATGGTGAAAATGGAACTTTGTTTAACCTTCGCCCTGCTTTAAATCCTTCAGACTATTATCGAGTTAGTTTTATCCATAAGTTCAAATCCCCAAATGGAATCAGATTTCTTTATGCTCCATTAAAGTTCAGCGGTGAGAAAAAATTTAATAAAGACATTAATTTTAACGGGGAGTTATTCCCAGCAAATCAAAAAACTGAAGCCCAGTTTCAGTTTAATTCCTATCGTGCCACTTATTTCAGAGAAATCATTTCACAAAAGAATTTGCTCCTTAGAGTTGGTGGGACAATAAAAGTAAGAGATGCTTTCATTGAGTTAAAACAGAGCGATCGGACTAAAGCGAGAAAGAGTGTAGGTATTGTTCCCCTCGTTTACGCTTATTCAAAATATAAATTTGAAAATAATTTTACAATGACTTTAGATTTTGATGGTCTCGTTGCTCCTCAAGGTCGAGCTTTTGATGTGGGCCTCATGTTTGGTTACTACTTTAATCCGGCTCTGCAGATTGATTTGGGGTATCGAATGCTTGAGGGGGGAGCAGATAATGAGAAGGTGTATAACTTTTCACAAATTAATTACTTGTTCACTGCCATCCAGCTGAATTTTTAAACAACTGACCTGAATCATGTCGTAGATTGCTCTAAAAAGGCTGCAAGGATAAGGATGGCCGAATTAACCCCAATTCAGTACGCATCAAAAAGACAAAATCTCCCCTGTCTAGGATAAGATGACCTTTGTTCTTCGACAAATGCTGCAATAGCACAATCGATAAGGGTAAGGATTCTTTGAATTAAGTTCAAATCTTACATGACTTCACGAGCATGATCCTTCTAGTTTCATAAATTCTCCCTCGTTAGCTGTAAGTTTATTTAAAGAATTAAGTATCAGCATTTTGCAAAGAAACAAATTGCCTCGAAATACTGAAAAGCATACTATTTTTGTCAAATAGTGCTTAAATTCTTGAAGAGGGATTTCAATGAAAGCTTTGTTTCTAACACTTCTTATGACCTTTAATTTGCATGCAGCAATTGAATCGCTTAACTACAAAATACTACCAGGAAAATACCATCTAGGTGGTTCACTTAAAGCAGAGGCTACTAACTTTAACTCTGTGGCCAAAACAATGGATGTTACAGTTCATTATGATATAATAAAAAAACTATTGATTCCTGCTCCTGCCAATGTTTTAAAAAACAAAATGGTTTTCGCTCTTCCTCTTGAATTTCAAGACGAGCGCGGCTATCTAGATTTAGAAAAATCAAAATCTCGCGATTCTCAATACGCTACAATCCAGCACATGGGACGCGTAAAAACTGGCCAATTTACCGATGCTCACAGAGTTCAAATTATTGGTAAGAATAGCAAATATATTTGCAATATTATTTACCATCCAACATTTCCTGAATTAGGTTGGAGCGAGATTAAAATCTGGCTTAATTTAACCTTATTATCTAACTATGAGATACAGGCCGTTTTAAAGTAACAGGTCAAAACAAACGCAAGAAAACTAGAGATGACTTTATCAAAATCAAGCCAGTCTGGTACCGCAATAATGTAACCCTGACTTTTGTGTGGAATACAGTTTGGCCTGAATGAGAACTGGGGTTAATGACAATTCGAAAGCTTTTTTTGTTCAATGGTTTTGATGTGGATCTTAAGGCATATTTTCTTCACCATTCAATCCGCTCACAAGAAATCAAATACTTAAAAAATTTGCCTCGAAAGACGAAGATGACAGAGGGTAAGAGGCCCATTAAAAACATTAGGTACTATTAGTTTTATAATTTCGAGGTATATGTTAAGTAAGTTCTGAGGATATTATGAATAAAATTTATATTTTTTTGCTCTTGATTGTTTCTACTCTTCCCATCAATCTTTTAGCTGCGAGTAAAGACAACAAAACAGTTGAGGGTAAATTTGTTAAAGTTGTGTGGGGTGATTATCAGCACCTAGTTATCAACAAAGAGGGTAAGGAGTTACATTTTTGGTGTCATGATGAAACTCCTTTAAATTGTGACCTTCTTGAGAAGAAGGAACCTTTCTATAAAGACAAAGTTCTTGTTGTGACCTATGAGACGCTATCTAGTTATATTCAAGAAGCTGCTGAAATGGTTAAACAAGATCGGATTATTTCCATTCGTTTGAAAGAGTAATTAATTATCTAGGTAAGTTTTCATTTTCGGCCCTCTTGACCAAAAAGATTCAACTCAAAGATGATCCCATTAAAAGGTCATCTTTGAAATCCAAAGCTAAGCAGCATCCTTCATACGTTTAACACCCTCAGCAATCAAAAGCCTCATAAGAACCTGATAGGGGACTCCACGTTTTGAAGCGATTGCTTTAAGTTCTTTCAAGAGTTCTTCCTCAAGAGCAATACTTGTTGGTTTTCTACGAGCACCTTTAAGGCGACTCATGCCCTCTATGATTTCTTTACTATCGAATTCGATTTTGTCATAGGCCTTCAAGCGTTTTGCGGACTTCTTCATAGAGCCTCCTTTCCTTCTTGCTGGCGATACGCGAGCTAATTGGCCTTACTCTTCCATCTCGCAGAGTGAAGACCACTGAAATGAACTTACCGGAGATGGCAGGGCCAACCACACAGAGTCTTTCCTCATCAACTTCAGGACTTATCTGTCTGCCGATGGGAACGGCCATCTTAAGTGAGAAAATGGATTCAACTTCAGCACAATCAACTCCGTGTTTTGTGGTGCTTTTGGTCACATTGGCAGAATCTCACTCGAATGTCTCATTCTGTAGGTACCAATATGCCAGCCAAACAACGAATTTGAATTGTCCCATCGGCACTATAGTACACTATACTATAGTGCGCAGTCAAGTATGCCTCCATGGGTCCGACCAGTCCGACTGATTCCATTAAATGATTTGAATTCTTGTGAAAATATGTGAAGTGACGAGATCGTTCAGGTCCTTGCTTTCATTCTCAAATACGCAAATTGTTTGAAGTTTTAATGAACTCCCGGATGAATCGTGTAGTTCGGGGATATGTTACGATCCTGTTAAAATAATTAAAAGATAACATCAAAGTGGAGATTTGTAGAGCACCCACGGGTATCCATGGCCATTTAGCTTAGCGAATTTAGTAGAAGGTTCTGCTCAGACATTAAGATAGATCATATCCGACAATATTTGCAGAATGTTATCATTCATGATAAGTTGCCATGTATGATAACTAGCGTTGAAGTCAATGAATCAATCCAAAAAAAACTTGATGAAGACATTCGAGATGGCCTATTCGATGTTGAAGTTAGGGATCTAATTGCTTTT
>CAMCZE010000257.1 GCA_945885655.1 Bacteriovorax stolpii
CTGATCACGATAGAGGGCCTCACTAACCTCTTCTTTTATTTTTTCATCAGAACGTTTATAACCTTTTGGACCTTTACCAAAAAAGCCTGATCTTTCGGTTGAATCGGCCGAGTTACCAATATTTTCAGCGTACGAATCTGCAGAGCCATACATGGTTGAACGATTACCAGAAAAAGCATCTTTGTCCCTATCATAACGATCATATTCACGACTGCGTGAACCTGAACGAGACCAATCATCTCTTCTCTCTTTAGTCTGACCCATCTTGAAATACTCGTTTGTTTTTCTTCCTTCATCTCGTTCCATGTCTCACTCCTTTGAGGTTATGTTCTACCTACGAATATTAAAACTCAAAAAAGGATGAGGATATTATGACTCGGTGAAATTGATAAAAAATTTAGATTTTGGTGTAGAGAACAAAAAAAGTCGTTTATTTTATACAACCTTGAACTATTGGATCAGTGCGTGAGTACCATTTCCCTTCAAAACAAATAGACTCGCTACCCGCGCAATGTGTATAGCGTTTTCCATATTGTTGACTATAACAGGATTGATCAACCTCTTCTTCTACGCAATCAATCTTCATTCCGAGGGACAATTTTTCCAAGATCGATGAAATCTTGTCAACCGGCGCCTTCTGTATGAATTCTCGTGAAATATAAACTCCATCTTTTTCTAAAGAAGATTTTTTCTTTTTCATTTCATCTGCGCTTATAAAACGAAGTCCTAAACACTGCCCAAGATCAATGATAGCAGGAATAGCAATCTGATTAATTTCTTTTATGTCATGATAGAGTGCAACCTGTAGTGAAGGTCCATGACAAAGGGACTTTAGATTTGAAAGGATAAATTTTTTAAGTACACTTCTGTCTTGCATTTTTGCACTCAGTGATGAATCGTGAGAATCATGATTCCAACCCAGATGAGAAAATCCTGAACCAGCAATTGTTTGCAGGGAAGGACTGCGTGCCTGATACTCTTTTAATCTTGAAGCATAGCCAGAAGCACTAAAAGTCATCTCTCCATTATTTTCCATCTCATTAAGTTCAGCAGGAGAAGGCATGGCCCCTCTCCCATATGGAAATCTAAATAATAATTGATCTTGTTTTGAAAATTTTCCTGACGTTGCACTATTAAGTAAATCCATACTCTCTTTAATTTGGTATTCACGCTCTTTTTGAGTAAAACCTTTCTCTAACACAACCCCTTGAGCATTCATCCTCAGTGCATGGGCGGAATGATCATGTCCGTGACTAGCAATCAAATGTCCATCAAACATCTCATCCTGAACAATTTTCTTATGAAGCAAGGCCTTAGGATGTTGGGAAGAAAGATTTGTCGTCGTAATAAAAAACGTGGCCTTCACATTTCTTGTTTTAAGTTCTTTTAGAATCGTAGGAGTGATCGCGACACTGGGACCATCATCAAAAGTCAGATGTACTTGATTTTTTTTGCAGGAAAGATCTTGCATTTCATTTAAAATCTCTGCACTTAGTTCTTCATGCCCACGAATGGTACAATCCAGGCCCCAAGCAGATGCAGTGAACAGAAAAAACATCACGAATTTCATGATCTATTTATCGGCTATAAGTGGTTTTCACATAATAGCTAAAACTTTTTAGGAATACGAGATTTCAAGAGGTTAAGTTAGACTCTATGATATGGCCCCCCTCCTTCAGTATTATGCTGTTTTTTATTTATAAAAGGTTTAGAACACTTCAGGGAGGAAAACGTATAGAAGCATGGTGTAACTCACCTGATTTTTAATCTCAAATGTAACTTTTTTATAGAGGAAGTATCGCCAATGGTGAAGGTCAATTTTCCAAGATCCAGTATATCAGATTCACCTGCTCACATTTTAAAATCGAAGCTGAATTCCACTCTCAAAACTTTCTGCTGTCTCTGCATGGTATTTGTTATCAGCTAATTTAGACTCACTTTGAAAACGACTGATTTCGCTAATCCAAGAAAAGTCTGGGGTGATTCTACGATCAAATCCAATACGAATGATCATATTCTGCCTTAGTCCTGTTTGAGTGATGATATTTGTTGCAGGCATAACAAATGATGACAACTCTGATTTGTTATCAATTTTTGCCATTCCTCCTCCACCAAAAAGAAAGTTTTTTTCACTGATTTGAAACTGTGCCGTGAGAGTTCCACCGAATTCCTTAACATGAGCGGTATTTGTCCCTTTACCAAGGGCCAAAGTTCCAATATTTCCTAGGTTCTTTCCATAATAGATCTCAGACTTTAACGAAAAGGGGCCAGTGAGGTGTTCATAAAATCCATTAATCCCATAAACATCCTGAGTCACTCCATTACTGGTTTCATATGTTAAACGAGAATAGATTCCTGAAAGTCCGATTCGTCCTGATCTCAATATTTTTGTGGCCCTTGCAGCATAACTGGGCGATCGATCTAATTCTAAATCGGAATCCGTTCCAGTAGGATTATTTCCTGCCATTCCGAGGGCAGCAGCAAACTCCCAATCTCCCTCTTGACGTAAATACTGGATCTGCTGGCGCATAAATCCTGTATTCCCGGCCATAAAATAAAGGCCAACTATATCAAAAGTAAAAGTCGTTACTGGTGAAAAAAGATCCCAATCTTGACCAATTAACACGGTATGATTATCCCAACGATAAGTCATAGACGCGATACGAACACGAGGATTCATCTGAACTGTAGGTGATGATTTATTAAAATCGATAAAATCAAATTCAAGTTTTGCTTTCAAATCCTTCATCTTTTCAAAATTAAAACCCACACGACTTTGTTGAGTCTGAAAACTGAGACGTGCAGACTTATCCTGGGATCTTGTTTGGGCAGGAACAAAAGTGGGAGCAGATAAGTTAATATTATTAAAACTTCCCAAGGCATGGGTAGAATAAATAGAACTGGCCTTAATAAAACCATATGTAGAAATATCAAATCCATTCATGGTTGTAGCACTGTGCGTGTTAAAAGATATTAAACAAAAAAACAAAAAGAAAGTTTTTTTCATATAAAAATCATATATGCCTCACATACAAATGACTATAAGGTGATGCTCACTCCCATCATTAATTTTTGTTCACAGTCATTTAGGAAAGTTAATTTCGACACCTCCTTAATCAGAGTTTTCATGACTCTGGTCACAAATTGTCCCTGTGTAATATCTTCCCGGATTACCACTCTATTCTAATGGTTAGCTCCCTTTTTTAAACGGCATTTTTTTTGCAGCATCATAGAGGAAAACGATATGAGCTGGACCAGAATGGCCCATTCACGAAACACCTTCTAGGAGGTTTACATGAAATCTAGTCTATTGAGAATAAACGTCTACCAGATATTTTGTTTGATCATCATTGTTTTTTGTATGAGCAATTCTTATGCTGCCTTTTTCCCTGCTTTTCATTTAGAAAAAAACTTTCACCCAGAGAATACAGTTCAAGTGGATATGGAACTCAATAAACGTTGTGAAATTCAATCTCATATAGATGGCCAACCTATATTAGAGATTTATTGGCTTAATAATGGCAGACATAAAGAATCTCTGTCTGACTTTGCCATGAACGAGATACACGCTCGTTTAAAACTTCATGCTCTTTCAAGTGACAAACGCGGCCTTAAAATTCAACTTAAAAATCTCAATGAACTTAATCACAATCTTCCTGATGGTATAATTGAAATCGAAACACTACTGTCTGAAAAAAGATGCAAAATAAACGCAAGACTGGATCTTGGAGAAGGTCATCTTATGTTTTTGGAAACCATCTATTCTGAGTTGAACTTATTTTTAAATGTTCCAACAGGTCTGCATGCAGTAGTCCTTAAAGGTAAAAACGTCATCGATGGAAAGACAATAAACTATCGCATGAATGTTAAATAGAGCTTTAGGGCCTACCGGCAACATCACGGCCTCGTAAATAATAACATGCACTTTTGTTGTGATAGCGACAGGCAAGTTTTAGGTCTTTTTTATTAAAACTAATATCCTCTGCAGTTAAAATATGAAAATCAATCTCTCTACAGGATTTAGCATCTTTTGAATAACATGCTCCAAGAAGCCGCTTTTTCTCTTGAATCATTTCTAGACTATCAAAGGAGTTCTTGGTTAGAGAGAGAAATAAAAAGCTCATGAAGAGTAAGGACTGGGTCTGCATTCGGCGTGTATACATCTTGGAGACCTTAACCATATATCTCTGTCGGATTTTCTCATTAAAGATCATGATTATAAAATATGCCGCCACAAGAAATGCGAACATTATGGCCAGTTTATAGAACTGCATGAACGAACAT
>CAMCZE010000258.1 GCA_945885655.1 Bacteriovorax stolpii
TACATTTTATCCAAACACACGGGCCTGCACTACATTCGCTGTTGATAAAATCAAGAGTTCCGATGAATACAGTCCAAATCTCTATGCTAGTACTATAAATGGAGAGGTCGACAGTTATATATCTGTGAACGAACTTACAGTAACATTTGATGGAAATACAATTGGCGGAACCATTGTGGGTTACGAAGATAAAGGATCTATCCTGGAAGTTGAGGCCGACTTCGATTTTAGCAATCCTTCAGCTCTACCAGGAGACATTACTGCGTTAGTTTTGAAACAAGAGTTAAAAAACACTTTCAAAAAAACTAAGTCAAATAGAAATAAATTTAATGGTGATCGTGAAGTAAATGATAAAGAACAGGCACCATCAAAAGCCATTCAGGAGAACTCAAGTAGGGCCGTTGCAATATAGGTTTTAGCCTTTTTAGATTTTAAACGAGGGCCTGTCACAGTTATAGAAACTCTGGCAGGCCTTGTTTTTTAGGTATTCGAGATAATGATTTAATGTAGATTTTTTACCAAGCATTCCGACGTGAAAGATTGTTTATATTTGATTTTCACAAATGGATCACTTTTATTTAAGAAATTAATCTTTTTTTATCTTAACTAGTTGTACAATCACCCCCGCCTACACACACACACAATCGTATAGAAATTAAACAGACCCTATAAAAATCTTCTCTCAATCCTATTTTTGACTCTGATAGGTGCATAATCGAGAGTATGAAAATAATCCTTTTTTTTATCTTAAGTTTTCCCCTTTGGGCCGTGGGGCAAGAGTTACCTCTTCGTTTTGATGAGGATGTGAGTTTAAAAACGAGGATGCAGCTCTCTTTTGTATTTCAAGATGTGGCACGCATTCTTCCTTTATCATTTATTAAATCTCTTCCTGCAATTAAGATAAAAATAGAAAGACTCTCCGATACGGATTCGATCCCTGCAGATATCTGTGACGGTGGAAGTTTTATTTATGGTTCTTATGGGCCCGTGCTTAAAACCCTCACTCTCCATAGCGCCTTGGTAAATGAACTCGCCAAGGGTAAAGAAAATATGCTGAGTATTAAGTGTCAGCATAAAAATCTTTATGATCAATCCATCTCAACCATCATCCATGAACTTGCTCATGCTTATGATCTTGAGAATGGGAAGCCGTCCGAGGAACCAGATTATTTTTTAAAGGCGGGATTTAAACGCGGACTCGTTTTTATTAAAAATAAAAATGTAAGTGCAAGTCGTACTCCTGATCCTTATGAGAAAAAAAACGTATTTGAATCATTTGCCGTTAATTTTGAATATTTCATGATGGATGATGAATTTGCCTGTAGAAGACCTTCGTTGTTTAATTATTTTAAACAAAAAATGGGACTAGATCCTTTTCCTCAAAGATCATGTGTTAAGGGCCAGAAAGTTCTTGTGACTTCAGAGACAGGAAATAATTCTTACGAAATAGATTTTTCACGAGTTTATAGAGTGGACTATCTTCTTGCCGGTGCTGGTTCTGCCTTAGAATCTGGATTCGGACATTCTATGTTCAGGATTGTGATGTGTGCACCCGAGCACAAAGATATTTTATCGAATAAAACAATTCCGGCCACACCGTATGGGCCAGAATGTTTAAAAGATCGCTCCTTCCATCTGGTCGTAAGTTACAGGGCCAATATTAATGAGGCGACTCTGAATTACATTAAGGGCATCTTTGGAGGATACCCATCCATCCTTTATTTATTACCTCTGGCCGATGTTTTGGATCAGTATAATCATAAAGAACTTCGAGATATAGAGGCCTATCCTCTCCGTTTCACAGAAGCCGAAAAAAAGATCTTTATTGAAAAAGTGATCGAAGAACATTGGAACTATCGTGGGTCTTATAAATTTATAACAAATAATTGCGCCACAGAATCACTTGATCTCATTAAAAATATCCTTAAACGCCCTGGTGTTGCCGAGCTTGGTGCTTTCACACCAAAAGGCATTGTAAAAGATCTGAACCGACTGGATCTTATTGAACGTGAATCAAAAGAAGTTGAGGTATATGTCGCGAAAACAGAAAATTTGATTGAAGCATATCTTTATGCCTATGGGAAAAAAATAAATAAAAACGATATTATCAATTTTATCAATAAGTCATCTTCGATTGATCGTTTTAAGAAATACGAAACTTTTAAATCTCTTAAGGCCCATTCCCTTAAGGATTTAAGGATCAAGGTCAGTGCTGCCGCTTCCTTTGCCGTTTTAGAGCAACAAATCTTCGAAGCAAAACAGCATGAAATGATGAAAAAAATCAGTGAGAAAGTTTCAGAAACTGATGAGCTAAAAAAAATAAGTAAAGATCTTATAAATGAAATGGATATCGATGAAGGGTTATCTAATACAACTTCTTATGGCATTCCTTTAGAGGCAGAAATGATAAGAAGTGATGAAGAAGCAGTTCAAGAGTTGATGAGTCATAGTTTGTTGGAGATTCGCCATATCCTGACGAGCTATTTTCCTCAAGAGACAGAAGTTATGGAAGCAATAAGCAAGAGAATAGATGACATGAGGTCCTATACGTTATCCATCAGAAAGGAATTTAAAGAGGCGTTGCTTGATTTTACAAGATTGGAGATGCAGAAATTGAAAACAACTGAAGCTGGGCGATCTCTTTTATTGAGAGTGCAGGAAAAAGATAAAAAAGCTTTAGCAGAACTCAGGCATCTCTTAGGAGAAGAACTCATGAACACTCAAGGCATATCTGACAATAAGATGATTCAACTCTATCAGTCCCTATAACAAACGAGGAATTTATGAAAAATTTTTTAGCTCTTATGGTTCTTTCAAGCTCTTTAAACGCCATGGCCTTCACATCAACAACGTTTGATTTTATTAATGTCTCAAGCCACACAACCTTTTCTCCTACTGCTTCAACGTTGCGACACAAAGAGGCCGTCCAAGTCGTTATGGATGTTCAAGAGTTTATGGCCACTGGCACACTTTCAATTGAACTTGAGAAAAAAATAAATGATCAATTGTCTTTAAATGAAAGTCTTTCTGAAGAAGAAGCACTTGAGCTTTTGCTTTCAGAGGCCGAAATGATTCTTTCTCAAGTTTCGAAGTAGTTTTTTTTAGAAGAAAAAGTCGTTTTCAATTCTTTTATTGTCTTTTGAGCACCGCGGACCATCTGGCCTGCGGTGTTTTGAATACTCTCTTAAATTTCAGGGGCCAAATAGACTTCAACTTCTGGATGGAACTCCTCACGCAGAATAGAACGGATGGCCTCAAGGGTTCCCGTCGTTGAGCTAGGACAAGTGCCACAAGCGCCTTGGTACTTAACGATTAACACATTATCTTTAAAATCTTTAACCATTAAATCTCCACCATCACCTTGAAGGCCTGGACGGATTCTGTGATCAAGGATCTCTTCAATGCGGCGAAGTTCTGGCCCTAAGTGAGCACGACGATCAACCTCGGGATCAAAGGCCTTAAAATTTGGGTCATGGTCTTCAATAAAATTTTCAATACAAGTTTGTACCGCTGGTTCAAGAGATTCCCATTCTTCAAAACTGAATTTTGAAATGGTGATGACATTTTGGAAAAAGTGGATTTGATCCACGCCACGAAGATCAAAAAGAGCGGCCGCAAGAGGCACGTCCTTACAGTCTTGAGGCGTTTTAAAGGAGACCTTACCGTCAGTCTTAACATCTTTATCCAAAATGAATTTTAAAGCATTTGGATTCGGAGTAGGCTGAATGATGATCTCAACAATTTGAGGAGGAGGCGTTTTTGTTGTCATAACTTTTGTTTCCATATTTTCCATAAAATTATTTACTCAAAAAAGGTTTTAACTTTGACTAAAGCTGCATAGAGCTGATCAATGTCTTCTTGGTTATTATAAAGAGAAAGGGAAGCTCTGCAAGTGGCCGGCACACCTAAAAATTTCATCAGAGGTTGAGCACAATGGTGACCCGTTCTAATGGCCACCCCTTCTTTGTTGGTCAACGAGGCTATGTCATGTGGATGAATGCCCTCAAGACCAAAGGAGATAACAGAGGCCTTATTTTTTGCTGTTCCATAGATTTTAAGGCCAGGGATTGAGCTTAATTTTTGAGTCGCATAATGCAAGAGCTCATGTTCAATTTCTAAAATATTCCCGATACCAACGCGGTTAATGTAGTCCACTGCTGAACCAAGACCTATAACTGCTGAAATCGAAGGAGTACCTGCTTCAAATTTATGAGGAAGATCGTTGTAGGTTGTTTTTTCAAAAGTCAC
>CAMCZE010000259.1 GCA_945885655.1 Bacteriovorax stolpii
GGTCCACTTTACTTCTCGAAAGTTTCGAACGACTCCTTCAAATGAAATTCCCTGAATATCAAAGGTGAGTTTATCTCCTAAACTCACACCCATTCTCTGGGCCCAACGTTTTTCAAGGGAAACATAAGGTGGCCTGTCTTCACCTTCACTGGATTCTGGAAAAGGCTCACCATCAACTATTTTTTCGGCCGCACTAAGTTTTCCTCGGTAGGTAAGATTCAGACCAGTATTTCGGGCCCTGGACTCTTCATCATCCTCACTCTCACGGGCCGAAAAAGAAGACTTACTACGTTGAAACTTTTTACCATTCACTAAATCAAGTCGTGCTCGAATCATAGGAGTAATTCCATCCAGCTGGGCATGATTATTCTGTGCAAACTTAGAAAAGTCTTCAATTTGTTCTTCCTGAATATCAAAAATAAACAGACCTGGTTTATTATCAGTTTCGGCAAATTCTTTTTGAATAAGATGATCCAGTTGCAGAACAAGAGAAATGAGTGTGGCCCCCATGGCAAGTGATAAAAAACTTAAAGTAAGACTGTGGCCGGAGCGCACGATACTTCTAAGGGCAAGGCCTCCCTCAATCTGGGGATAACGAAGACTTTTTCCCATAATGAGTTTTTTTAGGGACCACTGACAAAACTTAATCAGAAAAGTAGAAATAATAAAAACAATTAAGAGCCCTACAAAAAACAAACTTCCCGTTTTCCAAGATTGACTCAAAAAACATGAATAACCCCAAAGTCCCAAAATAAATGGTAAAAAATCAGAAAAACGAAATTTCCCCATGGAAAGTTTTGAGGCCTTAAGCTGAGGCCCCATGGAAGTTCTCATCAACCCAAAAATAAGAGGAATAAGAATACTCAACGACAAAAGATACAAAAATGGTAATTGGCCTAAAAGTGATGAAAACTTAACCTCTCTAGAAAGATCCATGCCCAGTTGTAAAGATAAGATAGGGGCAAAAGTTTTATAAGTAGGAAGAACAATCAAAAGCTGAGTAAAAAAAACTAATAAGAACATAAAACTAAACTGCAGGATAATTCCCCAAGCGATAGTAGATTTTCTCATTCCGAATAAATTAAGAAGACACAAATCTTTTAATCGTGAACCTAAATGAGACTGATAAAGATAAAAAA
This sequence comes from Bacteriovorax stolpii, assembly GCA_945885655.1. Classification (GTDB taxonomy): domain Bacteria; phylum Bdellovibrionota; class Bacteriovoracia; order Bacteriovoracales; family Bacteriovoracaceae; genus Peredibacter. The sequence continues at coordinate 1,140 of CAMCZE010000259.1, forward strand.
CACCTACTAAGGAGAGGATGAGACCAATGAGGGCCGAGAGGGCCATAAAATTTGCGAGAGTATTCAACACTCTTCCCGATTGAGCACTACTATCTTCAGGCAAAACGACTCTGACAGCTGCGTCTTTAATTTTTTTATATAGTGTGATTTTCAGTTCTTTTATTTCTTCCTCGCTCAAACTCGGGAGATAAAAATGATAAGCATAATTCCCTGTTGCTCCAGGTTTTAAAAGACCACTTTTTTGTATCTGCTCTTGAGACAGATAAACTCTTGGGGCCAAAGAAAAACCTCTTAACCCCACTGATGAGTCTTCTTGAACAATACCTGAAGCCATCAGCTCTACTTCACCAATTTTAAATTTTTCATGGCCAGAAAATGACCATAAATCGGCCAAATCTTTTGAGACATAAAACGAAGATGGTGAAAAAACCCCCTCGTTTAACTTAATGCCACCATAAAAAGGATATTCTTTTTCAATGGAGCGAATTTCTACTAATCGTCCCTGTCCAGGGCGTCCAGGGCCTACTCGTGTGATCATGGAATAGATATCAGTGACTCGATAAGTGTCGTGGGGAATAGAAACGAATACATCTTCTAAAATTTTTTTCTCTTCAGGAAATAAATCCCTGCGGGCCGAAACAACCAGGTCAGAAGTCAGAAGACTTTTAGCATTCTCGAGTAATTTTTCTTGAACCTGATGAGAAACAATAGCAATGCCTGTGAGTCCCATGGTTCCAAGAAGCATCGTTACAAAGAGCAAAAGAAAAAAAAAAGGAAACTTCTTCAACTCTTTTAAGAAGAAGAGTTTAAAAATCACAAAAGACTCCCATGCTCAAGATGAACAATACGAGTGCATCGTTTGGCAAGATCTGGATCATGAGTGACAAGAACCGTGGTGGTTTTGGTTTCCGTGATCATTTTGAATAAAAGATCCATAACCCGAACACCAGTCTCTTCATCTAAATTACCACTCGGTTCATCAGCAAAAAGAATGGCCGGTTTAATAGCTAACGCACGGGCAATGGCCACTCTCTGACTCTCCCCTCCACTAAGTTCCGAAGGAAGATGATGAGCGCGATGACTAAGGCCAACACTTTCTAATAGTTGACGAGTAGTAAGATCAGCATCTTTTCTTTTTAAAAGCTCTAGAGGCAGTATCACATTTTCGTAGGCCGTGAGAGTTGAGACAAGATGAAACTGCTGAAAAACAATTCCCATCCGCTCTGCACGAAACTGAGTGAGCTCATGCTCTGACATCTCAGAGATATTTCTATTATTGATAAATATTTTTCCTGAATCCACTTGATCCAGACCTGCTAAAAGAGAAAGAAGCGTTGATTTTCCTGATCCAGACTTTCCAACCAAGGCCAGAGTCTCACCAGGTTTAATCTCAAGGTTAACACCTTTGAGAACTTCCACCTTGGCCGCTCCACTACCAAAACTTTTTTTCACATCCTGAACGCGCATCATAGTTCTGTCTCTAAAACTTTTAAGATTGTTTTTGCCATGATCTCATGGCCCTTGGGATTAGGATGAATTCCATCAGGAAGATTCAATTCAGGTTTTCCACCAACTCCTTCCAAGATAAAAGGAATTAATTTTATTTTATATTTTTTTGCCAAACTTCTAAACATCTTTTCAAAATTTGAACGATAAGGTTCGCCATAATTTGTTGGCATCTTCATACCGGCCAAAATCACAGTGATATCTCTCTTCTGAGCAGTTGAAATCACATTGGAGAGATTTTTTTCTGTATCAGTAATTTTTAGTCCTCTTAAACCATCATTGGCCCCTAAAGCAAGGACCATAATATCAGGTTTAGATTTCAGATACCAATCAAGTCTTTTAGACCCGCTGGCAGAGGTTGCCCCACTAACACCACCATTGATAACTTTAACCACTTTGTTTTTGGCCTTAAGTGCTCGCTCAATAACAGCAGGGTATGCTTCTTCTTTAGAAAGTCTGTAACCTTCAGTTAAAGAGTCTCCTAAAAAGAGGATCGTCTCTGCTGAAACCGAAAAAGAAATAAGATTAAACAAAATAAATAATATTTTCATGATTTAAAATATTCCACATAACGAGAAGGTCTAATGGCAAAGGTTGACCACAAAACGGGATATATGATCACTCCTAATATCTTAGGACTGCATTGGTAAAATATATCATCCACGATTTCTACCGCTGTTTCAGAGGTTTTAATCACTCGATGATGATGTCTCCATTTTTTCAAAGGCCATGGTAGAAGTTTTCCTTCATCAACAAAAGACCACTCATGAGTTGATTCTTCTTCCGATGTGACAACACTCACCCACTGTTGAGTAAGACCAGCTTGTTTCATTTTTAGATGAATTTCATCATGGGTTTTGCAGCCATCAAAACGTTCTAAAGCGATGCTGACCCAAGGAGGGGTCAGAAATTCAAAAAGTTTTTTATTAAATCCACTTTTAACTTTATCTAAGGAGGATGGAACAGGAGTTTTAAATTTTAAATTCATTCTTTTTTTTTATTTTTCAGCTCTGTCACATCTTTTTTTAACTGATCGACTTCTGCCTGAAGATTGGCAATTTTGCCATGAAGATTATTAATTTCTTTCACAGTGCTGTCCACTCGCTCCAGCTGATTCATACCGGTCCCACTTTCATTTTTGTAAAACTTTTGATCTTCAGCACCCATTTGATGAATTTTGATTTGAGCAAAAGCAAAGGACGATAAAAATAAAACCGCTACAATGATAAAAGTTTTCATAAAACTCCTAGAGTCTCTAAATACTACAACTCTTTTTTTGAATTTCCTACAACTTGAACTAAGCGCTCACATAAAAAGCCTATGCCATAGGCCATGACAATAAAGTAGTGCATGATGGCCACCAAAGGAAAGGAGAAAACCTTTCGACGTTTCATAGACAAACCAATACTCACACAAATGACAAGACCCGCATAAAGTTTTACACCTTCTAAAAAAAGATCTAGATCCACCAAAATGAGTAGATGCATTAAAAAAAACACAGCAGGAAGCCAAAAAATCTCCGATCCTGAAGACATCTTTCGACGATTTAATTCTGAACGATAAAACCCGGAAGAAAAA
>CAMCZE010000260.1 GCA_945885655.1 Bacteriovorax stolpii
AGTGCTCAATCTATCATGTTGCACATTTCTAAAGCCGCTAAGGACAAGCAGTTTAATATTGTATTACAGAACTGTACTGATTTTCTCCAGTTCGCTTCACAACTTGTTATTGCTTGGAAACTTCTTGAATCAGCAGTTTTAGCAGAAACAAAAATAAATAGCGCTTCGAGTCAGGATAAACGTTATTACGAGTCTAAGATTACGGATTTTAAAGTTTATTGCTCACATTACTTGATGCACAATCTGGCCATTGCCAAAACTATTACTGAATTTACTGAAGACGTGACGACACTAGAGATTTAAAATACTACGTGCTAGCATGAAACTAATTTAAATTTAAAAGGTTTACAGTGCTAAAAGATAAAGTCTTTGAGTTGTCTCAGAAGTTTTCTGGGACCACTCATGGCAGCTCCGATTATGATAAAGACACTATCTTTGTCCAAGGAGGCAGCGATAGGGAATACGTTCCCTTTAGTTTCCTTCAAAAAGAGATGCCAGAAATTGATGGGATTAATAAGTTAAAGACAGAAGGTTTTGTCTTTAGTTCTTATGATTTTTTAGAAATAAACGAATTTGATCATTGGTATTTAAATCAATTCAATAAGCGCCTTTCAAGTAAAATCATGAAAAATATTGGCATTCTTCATCTTCCAGACCAGAAGGCCATTTTTGATACGGTTGAAGTTGTTCATCAAACATTTCAAATTTTAAAAGAACACAAAGTCCTTATGAATGGCAAAAACCTGCCTATTCAATTAGGTGAATGGTATTCAAAAATTATTTTTGGGCTTCATCAGATTAAATCTTCTTCACAACGTGGTTTTGATTTTAAAACGGAAAATGGAAGTACCGTTGAAGTGAAAGTGCATTGGCATGATGCAACCTCGCCAAAGGGGGTTAAGATTAAAAAATCTTTAGCAGAACTCTCTGACTTTTGTATTATCATGTACATAGCTAAAAATTTTACGATAAGAGATATTCTATTCCTCGATTCTGAATTTATTTTAAGAAAGTTTGACACGAAGGGGCATACAATTTTTTTAAAAGATCAAGACGTGGCCGGTTATTTCTTTAGCAAATCGGATAAGCATTTTGATAAGGTTGTTAATAAGACTGCACTTCTTAAATTTGCTAGTCCAATGCTGGCCGTAAAACTTGAAGATCGTTTAAAGTAATTTTTTATATGCATCATTCGGAGTAGTTGTGAAAAATTGTGTCGCTTACATCGACGATTTAGAACAAAATCTTGAATGCATTCAACAAATCTTAGATTCTGAATTTGACGTAAAAACTTATAACAATCCATACAACTTTCTTGAAACTTATGAAAGCAACTCATACTCTTCAATCATTTTAGACATTCACATGCCCCTAATGAATGGATTCCTTCTTTATGAAAAGATTGTGGCCCATCCTCAATATAACGGGTGTCCGATTCTATTCATGTCATCGGATGATTCAGATTCAGTGCGTATCCAGTCATTGATTTTAGGAGCTGTGGATTTTATTAGCCGTGATGCTGATCCCATCGAGATTTTAGGTAGAGTAAAAAGCAAAATATCATATTATAAACAGCATCGATGTATTTTAGAATTGGGTAACCTAAAAGTGAACCTTAAACAGCTTAAGACATATATCAATCTGCAGGAAGTCGCGCTCACTTTTATTGAACTTAAATTGTTATGTTTTTTTCTTAAGGCCTATCCCGAAAATCTTTCTAAAACACAAATCATCGAAAAAGTATGGAGCAATTCATTAGTTCTGGATGCCACAATTTTTACTCATCTCTCAAATCTCAATGGCAAGATCGAAAAATGGCATTTTGAGATTCAAGGTGTAAAGACCAAAGGTTTTAGAATCGTCAAAAAAGGCAAACCACAATGAGATGGAATGTCATTTATTTTGACGATCAGCCGGAGGCCATCAAGTGTTATGAGGATGTTCTTTCTAAACAATTTAATATCATTGGAGAGATGGATCCCTCACGTTATTCAGTTGCTCTAAAAAAAACAAATGCCCACGCATTGATCATTGATATTCATATGCCTCTTATGAATGGCTTTATTCTGTATGAAAAAATTAAAAATGACCCTGATTACAATGGATGCCCCATATTGTTTATTTCTGGCGATGTTTCAGATGAGAACAAATTCAAGTTTTTTCAAAGTAGCGCCGTGGATTTTCTGTCCCGGGATCTCTCGCCAGAAGAGTTGATCCTTCGTCTTTCGAACAAAATTCGGTTTTATCTTCAAACTTCCATGAAGCTTGAACTAGGCAACCTGACGGTTGATGTGTCGAATTTTAAAACAATGATTGATGGACAGTCGGTAGAGTTAACTTTACTTGAGATGAGAATGCTTACCATCCTTTTACGCAATTTCCCGGAAGCGATTTCTCGAGCAGACATGATTGAAACAATTTATGGAAAAGAACATATAAAACTTGGTACCATCAATACCCATCTTACCAATATGAAAGTCAAAATTTATAAATGGAATTATCAAATATTTATTAAAGAAAACAACATACTAATTAAGCAAAAAATTTAATACAAATCGTATTCTGCCAAACGACATTCAATATCACCATTAAAGATGATGTGTTTTTTAGATGTCTTGAGACCTACACATTTAAGCATAGGTAAGTTTCCTGTGATGATGGCCGCGCGATGCCCTTTAAATTCTTTTTTCCAGTGGTCGCCTAAACCCTTATAAAGGGCCTTAAGTTTTTCATCCTCACCATACTCAAGACGTTCTCCATAGGGAGGATTTGAGATGAAAAGGGACTTTGCCGTTGGTGGGAGAGTTGTTAAGGCATTTTTATGAGTTAGAGGGATGAAAGCTGTTAATTTTGCTTTTTTAAGATTTTCTTCGGCCGACATTAAACTCATATCTGAAATGTCATTAGCAACAATGTGACCTTTCATGTGTGAGAGTTTCTCTAGGCCTTTTTCTGTGGCCTCAGTCACTTCATCTAAAAGTCTTTTAAAACTGGTTTGAAGTTCTTGATCTTCAGTGAACCAAGGGTAGTTAAGAAATGTCCAAGGCTTATGGTTATTGTTTTTAAGGTAACGTTCTACTTTTAAATAACTTGGAGGGATATGAGATGCCATAAGGGCCGCTTCGATCACAATTGTTCCTGATCCGCACATCGCATCGATAAGACCCTCTGTCTCAGGATTCCAGCGTGCCAACTGTAAAAGACCAGCGGCAAGATTCTCTTTCATGGGAGCTTCGATCTTGGCCAAACGGTAACCACGTTGGTTAAGAGGATCTCCACAAAGATCATACATAAGTGTCACGGCATAAGGTTTATTCACCCCACGTTCAACACGAGCTAAAAAAGTAACATGGGGAAATTCTTTTTCGACACTTGGTCGTGAACCCATATGGTGTCGGAAATAATCACAAATTGCATCTTTAAGTTTAAGATTAGCAAATTGTGAGTTACGGAATTCTTCACGTTCTCCTGGCAAATCTGCAAAGATCGTAGTTAAACGGAAAGTATGATTCACATCCATTAAGTTTTTCCACTTAATGTCAGTGGCCTCAAGGTAATAATCTTTTTCGCTAAGGCATTCGAGTTGATAAAGGTATTTGAAGACTCGGCTAGCTAAACGACTATAAAGCACAACTTTAAGGGCCTGATCATGGGCGCATTCAAATTGCACTCCGCCTCTAACGGCCTTCATGTTTTCTGCGCCAAGTGATAGAATTTCTTTAGATAAAAGATCTTCTAATCCTGATGGGCAAGAGGCAAAGTATTCGAATCTATATTTTTTCATAAACAAACCTTGAATGCCTCATGAAGCACTTGAGTCCCGAAGGAAACAATGCTAGCCTTTGGGGCCAATAACTACGTTTTTTTGCATATTTACCAGACCTATTTAGGTTAGGAAAAGGAATTGTCAATGAAAGCAACTTTTTCACAGGGTTCTTACGGGAACACAACACGTTTAAAATATAAAGTGAAATATATCACTTTAGCAGATTGGGGCCGTAAGGAGATCAGACTGGCCGAAGCGGAAATGCCAGGACTTATGGCACTTCGTGAAGAATTCGGAAAAACAAAGCCTCTTAAAGGTGCTCGAATCGCTGGATGTCTTCATATGACGATTCAAACAGCTGTTCTTATTGAAACTCTGGTTGAGCTTGGTGCTGATGTCACTTGGTCATCTTGTAAC
>CAMCZE010000261.1 GCA_945885655.1 Bacteriovorax stolpii
AATTAAGCTTCAGCTTGTGCAGCGGCTTTTACTTTAATTTCGATAACTTGTTTACCCTTGTAGTGACCACAAGCTGGGCACACACAGTGAGGAAGAACTGCATCGCCACAGTTAGGACAAGCCTGAGGGAATTTGCGATAAAGCTTATGATGTTGTCCAGCACGTCTTAATCCCTTACGTGAAACACTGGTTCTTTTCTTAGGTACTGCCACAAACGCCTCCGATATTTACTCAAATACTTGCTTTTCAATTACTTTAAAAATGAGGTTTCATTTCTAATACAAATGCCTCTTATTGCCAAGACATAATTTAGTGATCTACACCAATCAACTTGCTTTCCGCGTCAAGAACCGGATACTGCTCATAATTTAAGAAGATTTGCTCATGCAGCATTTCCTCAAAATTGACCGTTCTTTTGTTATAAAAGTAGATCTGATAAACGTCGTTCTCAACATATGTCTCATCAAGATCCGCAAATAGCTCAGAAGTGGCCATGCTTTCGTCTACAAAACAGATTTTAAATTCCACATCCATATCCATGAGCATCGGTTTAAGAGTGCGGATACATTCAGTGGCGTAAGTTGCTGTAATAGTTCCTCTCACGAGGAGGACTTCATTCATTTCGGGTTTATCTTTTTTCTCAATCTCACCTGAAATCTCAATAAATGTTTCTTCTAAATACTCTTCGGGGGACTTTTCTGAAGCTTTCTCATTTAGCTCAAGGAGAAACTTTTTAACCCAGTCGGTATCTTGATCTAAATCAAAGTTAAATTCAGTGTTGAGGGGAAGCTTGATCAGATTAATCTGAGCGCTAATTTTATCGTTCTTATTCATAGGGCGTATTTAAATGAGAAATCATAACTTCACAAGGGCCTGGGTAGCCTTATGCAAAAAAGTGGATGCTTTTAATGGATTCTACCCGGTATAAGGCCAGAAAACTGGAAAGGGTTTGGGTCACCACACCTCCGGTGCGGCGGGCATGCCAGATCTGGTGATGATAATAGATGGCCACATGATGGGTGCCGACACCGTCGTGACGGTGGCAAAACAAGAGATTGTGATCGGAGATTTCTGAAAGATCTACTTCTTTACCCAGTCGGCGCTGGTCGTGGGAATTTTTAGGTAAAATATGACCCAAAACTTGAAGATAGTAGAGTTGTGAGAGGCCAGAACAATCTATGCCTTCGCGAGAAAGCCCCCCCCAAACATAAGGAGTTCCTAAGCAACTCTTCAGAAATCCCATAGGTGAGTGGTATTTATTTGGATATGGATCAAAAGTTTTTACACCAGGCAATTCTTTGGTTTGAGACTGGAGTAGCCATCCTAGGGTGCCGTCATACTTCATAGTGAGGGAAAATTGATTAAAATGCCCTAAAAGTCGGATCTTTTCAGATGCAAACACCTGAGTTTGACGAAAATGATCCTGCTCTTTTGGAGTAAGGGTTTCAAATTCAGCGATAGGTTGGCTTAAAAGATTTGTGAAAAAAATGACCTCAACAAAAGTATGTTCAAGCCATAATGATTTCTCGATCCTGATCATAGAGAAATCTTACCTCAATATACAATTGCCTTATATAAAATTCTTAAGCTACCATTTAATAATTAATGAGATGAGTCCGGAGGACACAATGCAGACCACACTTCAAGGAACAGAACTTTCAGTGGCGATCTTAATGGATGACTTAAGCAGTGCCAAAGAAATCGCAGCGGCTTTGCGGCAACATAATATTTTGGCCCATCATTATCAAAATTTAGATGAATTCTGGGTAGCAAGTAATATTCAGATGCCAGATCTGGCGATCATTGATGTTACAAAAATGAGTCAAGGAAGTATTCAGTTTAAAACTCATCCAAAAGTTGTGAATCAGAATCTTTGTTACGCTTTTTATTCTAAAGATTCTACAAAAGTTCTTTTGCAATCAACTCTAGGGCTTAAGCCTTATGGTTATATTCATCATGATTTTTCACTCTCTTTGCAAGTTTTGAGTCTGATTCAACGTCGTTCAGATGAAATTAAGAAGGCCCGGGAGTTCCAAGAGCTTGAATCTCGCATTCAGCGCTTACAACAAAGGTCTCAGCGTCTGATTGCTGATCGTTCTTCGGCCGAAGAATTTAGAGCTCACTTTGAATTTATTAAGACTTTTTGTCTTGAGATTGAAGAAGATGCGACAAAGTTTGATTTTACTCTCTCACTTATGAATAAACTCGATAACTGGGAAGCCATTGAGAGTTATGGCATTTATGAATTAAATAAAAGTGGCCAAAAACTCATTTCTCCAGAAGTTTCAAAGAAAAAATATCATCCTTTTCCTTCATTATGGTTAGGGCAAGCAAATCTTCATGGAATTGAAGCTTTTGCTCGTGAAATGGCAACACAAGTGGCCAATGATCTTTTTCAGACAGATCCTATTATGGTGAAAATTCACGCGGGAAACAATCAGCCGGATCTTCTTTTGTATGTCACGTATAGAGAAGAAAGAATGGCCAGTTTTCCTTGGGATGTTTTTGAATCCATCTTAAGTTCAAGTCTTCGCAGGCTTAAACTTCATCAACAGTTGCCACAGTATACATCCCAATTTCTTCCGATGTGGGAAGCTTTGGACAATCTGGATCGTCTGCAAAAGACAAGTGTTGAAACGGACACAAGAATTCTTTGTTTAAGCCTCATTCCGTTAGTTGATGTGGCCAAAAAAAGATTACAAAATAAGTTTTTCTGGTCATCGTTTTTTAATGATTTTTTCTTGCAACTTTCTGGACGAATTCAGAAAACCACTAAACTTTCTCTTTTTGGGCCTTGGCATATCATCTTTTTTATCAATAAAGACGAAATTGAGGCCGAGTCTCAAGTGCTTCAAACATTCATTCGTCAGTTTTCTTATTGGAAATTTTTTGAAGACAACTCTCAAATCCTGTCTGAAGAGATGATGCCCATTCTTAAACTGATCCCTGCTTCTTCAGCTCATTATTTAAGAATCTTTCAAAAAGAATTAGAAGATATGAAAATTGAAGAAGAGGGAAAACGTTTAATTGTACAGGGGCGTACTGAGAATAGACGACTCAGCATTTAACGATGAGACATTCAAGTTATCTAGAAGTGAATCTGGGTCTTTTGTCAGAAAACATGGATAAGATTCAGTCTTTGGCACCTAAAGCAAAGATTCTTCCTATGGTTAAGGCAGATGCCTACGGGAATGGATTGGTTCCGATTTCTCGTTTTTTATCTGAAGAGCTTCATTATGACACCTTGGGATGTGCGAGCCTAGGTGAGGCCATTGAGGTCTTTCAGGAATGTCCAAAATTAAAATCAGAGATTCTTGTTTTTTCAGACAATGAATTGCAGAGTCCAGAGATTCGTGAAGCTTACATAAACTTAAAAATCACGCCTGTGCTTCATCAGGTTTCAGATGTGGATATCGTTTTAAAAGAAGCTTCTTTTAAAAATGTTCCCATCGTTCTTAAAATAAATACAGGTATGAATCGTTTGGGCTTAAGTCTTGAAGAGTTAGAAAAGCTGACCCCTCGGCTTAAAGGACGTGGAGTTGATCACCTGTTGACCCATTTTTCTTGTTCTTATTATGTACTCAAAGAGGGTGATAAAAATCACCGTCAGTATGAAGAATTTAAAAAAGCTCAAAAAATTTTAAAAGACGCCGGAGTAGAAGTTCGTAAAACTTCTATCGCAAATTCTGGTGCTATTGAACAAGGTTTTGGTTGCGAAGAAACCTATGTTAGGCCAGGTCTTATGATGTACGGTCCGCCAAGTGTGGAGCCTCGTCTTTGGAATGGGCACCAGATATCACGTTGGGTGACAAAAATTCTTAAGGTTTTTGCCGTTAAAAAAGGCACTCCTGTTGGTTATGGAATTAACGTTGCCGGGGAAGATTTATTAGTTGCAATTATTCCTTTGGGATACGGAGATGGGCTTCTTACTTATTCTTCAGGAGTCTCCATCACGGTTAATGGAATAATAGGAAAACTTTTTGCACGAATAAATATGGATATGGCCTTTATTGCTTTTGATCTTTCCACCCAGGGTAAAATGAGGGCTGGAGATGTCGTGGAGATTTGGGGTCACGATAATCGTAGAATGGCCGACATAGCAGCTCAGATGAAAACCATTCCCTACCAACTCATGACTGCAGTTTCTCATCGAATCCCCCGGGTTTATAGGGTAAACTA
>CAMCZE010000262.1 GCA_945885655.1 Bacteriovorax stolpii
ATTTATATCTTTTTGTTTCTCAAGTACTGCATAAGCACTTACAGCATTGGGATTTGTCACATCAGTGCGAACATCCTTAACAAAGAGACGTGTACCCAAACTATTCCCATGACCATATCGAGCTTGTTGTAGTAGAGGCGATATGCCTGGATACTCTCTTGGAATACGATGAGCAGTATCTGTAATTTCCTTATAAATTTTTTCTGGGATATAGATCTCAATAGTATTTGATGACATCAACTTAATGAGTAAGTTGCATTCAAAAAACAAAGAAAATACATTTGAATCTGTTACAACAATTTTCATTAAGCTCTTTTAAGAAGCTCTGCTGATGTTATATCCAAAATATCAACAGCATCAAATCTCGTTATTTTTTTTAAACGATATGCAGCCAGAGTTACCTCTTCAAGTTTTTCAGATAAGGAGGAACCAATAGAAAAGTATGTTTCTGGGGAGTATCCAATTTCCTTTGATTCTTTATCCAGTTTTTCTTCACCATATTCCTTTAATGACTTGTATTGATTTTCATCAATCTTGCTACAGCTTAAAAGGCAGTAGATCATCATTGCATAAGAAACTTTAAAGAAGTTGCATAACTCAGCAACATGTTTTGGTTTAATCTCATTAACTAGAGAAAGCCCCATCTCATCAAATCTCAGTCGCAAAAAATCACTTGGAACGAGAAGCTCTTGTGCGAATTTATTTGCAACTTTTTCGTAGACGTTAGTCTTGTCTGAAAGATCGGTGTAATCAATCGAGAGGCCGTCTTTAAAAAAGAAATGGTGACCCAACTCATGAGCAATTGTAAATATGTTACGCTGCTTATTTTTTGGATTTAGAGTGTAAATTATTAATGGAGTTTCTTCCCTATCTCTTGAATAAATTCCCCAGATATCATTACCCATCTCCACACCACACGTAGGTATATTTAAGAGCTTCCAACATATATCCTGAATATCTACAAGAGCATTTTTGCCTATACCAAGATGATCTCTCAACTTAAGAGCAAACGAGGCTGCATATTTTGAAGCAATGCTCACATCTTTATAAATATTTTCAGAAAAACCAGGATCAATATCTTTCACGAAAAGAGGCTTTCTACCCATTTTCCCCAAAAGGTCCCCCAGTTTTCTTAACTGAGGCAGAAAATTTTCAATTTGATTTTTTATCTCAGCACTCGCTTCAGTATCAGAGCGGAACATTACTCGGTCTAAAAATCCTTTCGACTTTGTAGACGGGTTAAACACCGAAAAGACTTCACCAAGAGTAACATTATATAAATCACAAATTTGCTTTAGATTATCTATGTTAATACTTGTTTCACCAGATTCAATACGGCTTATATAAGAGTTCCCAGACTTACCAAGCTTAGTAGCAACTTCATTCCCCGATAGACCACTGGCCTCTCGAAATTCCCTAAGTCTCTTTCCAACTGCTGCTTGTGTGATTTTATCCATACATACACCTCTTCGACATAATATATTACAATACTTAATAAAATTATGCAAATTATGCATAATTTGCCATAAAACTGGCTTCTCATTATGTTAAATCAAACAGTTGCAGGGTTGAAGTAAGAGGTCATAATAGAGGACTTAAGTCTCTTATTCTCGAAAGAAACGGTGAGATCAATTCACCCAGTAATTTACTTTTTTAGAATTGAAACTCTGAAAACTCAAAAGTGTTGGGTAGATACTGTTTTAAAAACTTTTAAGACACTCACATCCTCAGAACATTTAAAGTGCCCAAGTGGACATATTTTATGCCCATGAAGTCCACATGGCCGACAACTCAATGCCTGGCCTACATCAATAACGATCGAATCATCTGCCAAAGGTGTGTAACCAAACTCGGGCACAGTTGAACAAAAAATGGCCGTCGTTTTAGCGTTCACGCAAGAGGCGAGATGCAAAGGGGCCGAGTCATTAACAAAAACCCGTCTCGCTTTTTTCATAAGGGCCGCTGAATCCAAAAGGCTTAAAGCGCCACACAGATTTTCTGTATGAGGTAAATCCTTTCGAATGCGATCACAAAGTTCTTTGTCTCCTGGAGCTCCTATAAAATAAACTTTGCCCAAACCTACAAGTTTTTCAGTGAGTCCACGGTAATTAAATTCACTCCAAGCTTTTGTAAACCACACCGAAGCTGGTGCAATAACAAAATAAGAATCCGATACGTAAGGGGCCACTTTTTCAAAATGTTTAGGCAAAAGTGGCAACTCAGGTTTATACATTTTTGAATCATTTTTTATCTCAACTTCAAGGTTCACAACTTGTAAAAGTTGTAAATTCCTCTGCACTTCATGCCAAAAGGTACCTGGCACCTGTTGGTGAGGGATGAGGTGATCAATTTTTTTTGTGTAAAAGAGACTGAATGGGTTTTGTTTAAAACCTACTTTAACAGGAGACTTCATTAATGTGGAAACCAGGCCACTATTAAAATATCGATGCAGGTTGAACACCATATCAAACTTTATTTTACGCAGCTCAAGGATGAGTCTTATAAGATTTAAAAACTTTCCGCCGGTCTTATCCCATATCCAGGTTTTTTCAATGGTGGGAAGTCCTAAAATCACTGACTCATTCCCCTTACGAAGAAAAAAATGGATTTTAGAATGAGGATATTGTTCTCTGACTGCACGAGCAAAATGACTCGCAAGAATCGTGTCGCCTATAAAAGCTGTCTGAATGATAAGAATTGTTTTAGACGAGGCGTCAATCATACGTTAAGCTTATTGTAATCTGATAAGAGTGCAAAAACTATGGAAAAAATCACAGCGATCATTCCGACCTTTAATGAAGAAGTTCATATAAAGGAGGCCATTGAATCGGTTCTTTGGTGCGATGAAATCATCGTGGTGGATTCTTTTTCTACAGATAAGACTGTTGAAATCGTAAAAACATTTCCCCAAGTTCGGCTTCTGCAACATGAGTATGAATATTCTGCGGCCCAAAAAAACTGGATCATTCCACAAGCTTCCCATCCATGGATTTTTCTTTTAGATGCCGATGAAAGACCTACTCCAGAACTCATCACTGAAGTTAAAAATATTTTACAACATGGCACTCCCTTTTCTGGATTTTGGATTTTTCGACGTAATCACTTCATGGGGAAAAGAATTGAATACTCAGGCTGGCAATCAGATAAAGTCATCCGACTTTTCAAAAAGTCCGAATGTAAGTATCAAAACAAACATGTTCATGCAGAAATTGAAAGCAAGGGTGAGATCAGTATCCTTCGAGAAAAACTCATCCATTACACTTATAAAGACCTCAGCTCCTATCTTAAAAAAGCAGATCGTTATACCACTTGGGGGGCCATCGATCGTTTTCAGAAATTTCAAAAATCAGGCAGAAAAATTACCATTTTATATTTATTCTTCAGACCATTCGGAAGATTTTTACGTCACTACTTTTGGCGTCTTGGTATTTTAGATGGCACCCACGGATTTGTGGTTTCGGGCATGGCGGCCTTTAACGTCTTTATTCGCGCAGTAAAGATTTGGCGTCTACAAAACGGTGAGAAGTTAGAAGATCCATTTAAAAAATAATGGCGACAATATCTTGAAAAAAATAAGCGACCAGCGCTATTTTGGCACTTATATAAACTAAATTCATAAGAGATGCTGCGTTTTTCATATCTAGAATTATGCCTTTTTATCGCTTTACGGTGGTTTAAATTCTCCCTCTCTGGTAATAATTACGTAAATTGCCAAGGATGTCCTCATGAAACTTCAAGAACTTATAAATCAAACTGACCTTAATATGACCACAGCACAGGTTAAGGCCTTCTTTTTAGGCACACTTGTCGCTGAAAAACCCCTGTCCTATTCACGGGCCCTGGCAGAACTTTTGACTGAAAATCCTGAAAATAGAAATATTTTAGATGAAGAACTTAAAAAACTCTGGGATGAACTCGAAGGCAAAAAGAAAATCGAACTTGCTCAGTTTTTCCCAAAAAACTCAAATCTCAGAGAATATTTTGAAGTTGCCAGCGAGCAGTTGGATTTTTTTCTCACCGCACTTAGCCTTGCAGGAACGACTCCTGATTCTTGCAAAAAAGAAGAACTGGCCGAAGTGCTTAATGAGCTTGAAGAAATTGTCATGGAACTC
>CAMCZE010000263.1 GCA_945885655.1 Bacteriovorax stolpii
TGACTTTACCATGTGCTCCTAGCGCCTCACGCAATGGCACAAGAAGAAACTCGGAAATATCCGATGCAAAAGCATAACAAAGGGTAAATGACACAATGAGGATCACGAGCACCCGAATGACACGGGTACGAAGTTCCTCGAGATGGTCCATAAAAGACATTTCTTTCATGGCGCCATCATAATCCAGAGAAGCATTTTCTGTCTTATCTTTTCTTAAATTAACGGTAGAATATCCCTATGAAATGGATTGTCATAACACTCACTATTCTCAGCTCCAGTTTAAGTTTTGCCCGAAACATGGATCGTCAGCTTATTCGATGCCTAGGGGCCGAAGAAAAACGCTTTCATCTTAAAAAAGAAACAGGTCCCATTTTTGATTTAAATCAGCGTCTGATCAATGAAATGCTACAAATCCCTCGCATTGAGATTTCTCCTAAAACCTATACAAAAATTTGTTTAGGGAAAGGTTCTGAAAGCTTAAAATTGTTAGAGCATTCTTTACTTGTTGGTAAAAAGATTTTCACTATCCCAGGTGACGTAACAGGTATGCAAAAAGACATGACCACTGGCATGATCGATGATTACATCGAAGCGACAAAAGACATTCTTTTATCGCTTATATCTCAGATTCAAACCATCTCTCCTACTCCTCATTGCTTAGAGGAGGAAATTCCTCATTTAGCTAAATTTTTTAATGACGTAAAGTATCTGCAAGAAGATGTAGATATGAAGCTGTTGTTTAAAAAACATGAAAATAAAATTTTTAAAAGTATAGAGAATTATCCCAAAGCCTTTCAGGCCTGTCGTGAACGTCTTAAAAAAAAGCTTAATTCAGCATCGACTCCAGAGGCCAAAAAACCTTGAAGTTTAGTTCCCACTTCCTCTTCTTCTTTTTGTGAAACTATTTTATTAAAACTGATGATGACGATTCCCTGTTTAAAACTCTCCACTTGCATATCCCATTCTAGGGCCTTAGGAAAAAGCTTTAGCGTTTGATCTATCTGTAAAAGCCAATCGGCCATGGGACGATCTTTATAATATCGTGAAGACTTATGCTGATCTTTAGAGAGCCAACGCTCTAGCTGTGGAACACATGTTCTGCAACCCATACCTGCTTTAGTCTTTTCACCTAAGTTTTCAACCGTAGCAAGCACTTCCTGTTTGAGATGATCCAACACATCTGATTCTCTCACACCAAAACAGCGGCAAATCAAAGCAGACATGGGTTTATAAAGATAATCCCTACCACGGAAAGTATCTAAGGTAGCATGAAGGAGCTCCAGGGCCTCATTAAAGATCTCATGAGCAGAATCTTGTTTTAATTCCCAAAAAGTTTGATCATCGTGAAAAACGTTTTCCCAATCACTCAATGACAAAAGGTCAGCTTCATTAAGAGATTTTCCAATGACTAATGAACATAAGGAAGAAAACCAGGGATCGGTTTTGCCTTCATAGCTGGCGGCGATGATGATGTCTTTGTTGTCAAATCGTAAGTGCAGTTGATGAGACAAACTACTAAGACTAACCGAAGCATCGATAAGTTTTTGATTAAAAGATTTTTGAATAAAAAGTTCTTTAAAGCTTAGCATCTTCTGGCTTCCATTCTTCAGGCCTAAAGAGAGTGAGAATCTCATGGCCGTCTTCTGTAATAAGAATGGTGTGCTCAAATTGCGCTGACCACGATTTATCTTTGGAGATCACTGTCCATCCATCATTGAGAACTTTGCAATGTCTTTTTCCAAGGTTAATCATAGGCTCTATGGTGAAAGTCATTCCTGGACGCATTTCAACGCCAGTGCCTTTTTTTCCAAAGTGAGTAATTTGTGGCTCTTCATGAAAACCTCGGCCAATGCCATGGCCACAATACTCATGAACAACAGAGAATCCGTTATCGTGAGCGTACTCTTCAATGACGGCCCCAATATCCCCAATTCGAGCACCGGGACCGCACACGCTAATCCCTCTCATCATGCACTCTTGGGTCACATCAACTAATTTTTTATGTTCTGGTTTTACATTTCCTAATAAAAAAGTTGCATTCGTATCACCATGGAAACCACGGTAAAGAGGAGTCACATCAAGATTGATTAGATCACCATCTTTTAAAATATCTTCTTCAGAAGGAATGCCATGGCAAATAACTTCATTGCGTGAAGTGCAAAGAGATTTTGGAAATCCGTGATATCCCAAAGTCGCGGCCGTAGCACCACGATTAATCATATAGGCATGACACAACTTATCAATATCTTCGGTACTCATGCCAATGCGAAGGTTTTGCCCACAAAAATGAAGAGTCTTGGCCGCTAACTGACAGGCCTCTCTCATAACTTCTATTTCTCGGCTTGATTTAATCGTAATCATATACTTCCCTTATACACTTTCGGGCCCATTTAAGCTAGTTTGAAGAGATGAAAAGTTATCAGGTTATTAGGACTCATACCTCACCCTATCAAGGAACGGATTTTGCCCTCAATGAGCAAAAAAGCCTAGAGAGTTTACCCGGTATTTTTTATCGAACTCTTGAGAATTACGATCCAATGATGGAGAGCATTCTTATCACAAATACACATACCCAACTGGCACTTTTGCCGACAAATCTTTTAAAAAAGACCAAACTTATCATTCATCCTAATTCTGGTTATGACCATTTTGCAGATGACAAAAACATTTGGAAGGATATTCCTTTGGTTATT
This sequence comes from Bacteriovorax stolpii, assembly GCA_945885655.1. GTDB lineage: Bacteria > Bdellovibrionota > Bacteriovoracia > Bacteriovoracales > Bacteriovoracaceae > Peredibacter. Next base: position 2,694 of record CAMCZE010000263.1, read on the forward strand.
GGCCACCAAATCCGAGCTCAAGGTGTTGCCGAATATATCTTGGCCTGTTTATTTGAAGGTCTTCCTCGTCATTTGAGCTGGGATAAAAATCGCATATGGAATCGAAAACTTCTGACTGAAAAAAAGATATGGCTCTTTGGTCACGGACATATTGGTCAAAAGGTGTCACGTACCTTACAAAGTTTGGGATGTCAGTTAACGATCGTTGATCCTTTTATGCCTGATTGTTTAAAAGATTGGAAACACGGCAATGTTTCTGAAGCCGAGGTGATTTTAGTTTGTATGAGTTTAAATGAATTTTCACACGGAATGTTTAACGAAGAGTTTTTCTCAAATGCTCACTCTGAACTTTTATTTATAAATAGTGCTCGTGGAAAGCTTGTTCAAGAAAAGGCCCTGAGAGAATTTTTATTAGGACATCCTGAAGCATTTGCTTATTTAGATGTATTTGAAAAAGAACCTTTTGGGGATGATTGGCACAGTTTCCCTCAAACTTGGAAAACTAGTCATATTGCAGGAGTCAGTAAAAACTTAGATGATCATATCATCCATTTTGGGGAAAATGTTTTACGGGATTTTTTAGCATTAACGATAGAACAATTTAGTCTAAAATATAAATATGAATTGATTCAGAATAAAATCAGACATGGAGTTTTGATATGAAGAACGTTGCAGATCTTCTTACTCTACCAGGCAATGGCATCTATACGGTTCATTCTGGAAAAGAAAAAAAAGAAAAACTTCTGAAGGCCTATTACAATACAACTGATGCCGAGAAGGCCCGCTCAAAATGGCTCGCAACTTTTAAAAAGCTTGATATTAAAAGACCTTGGATCCTCGGAATTCCGTCTGATAACGGTGGGGGAATTCAGCGTGGAGCGAACTGGGGACCTCTCGTTTTAAGACAAGAGATATTGGCCGATCGTCAAAATTTTATTGATCTGGGTGATGTGCGAGTGATCCCTCATCTTTTGCATGATAAATATTTAAATGCTGAAACAATTAAATATTGCCAAAAAAGTCTTTACGGGAAAATCAACAAACTCCCTGTCTCTCCTCTAAGTATTGCAGAGATGGCATTAAACCAGATTTATGAATCTCATCCTGAAGCTCGAATTCTTGGTTTTGGTGGAGATCACTCCACAAGTTATCCTCTTGTGAAAACGTGGCTTAAAAGTCGGAAGAGTTTAAAAAAAGCGGCACTTCTACATTTTGATGCCCATACTGATTTAATGGATCGCCGTCTGGGGATCGATTTATGTTTTGGAACGTGGACTTACCAAATATTAGAGCATCTTAAATCTTCTGATCACATTATCCAAGTTGGCATTCGTTCCAGTGGTAAAAATAAAAAACACTGGAA
>CAMCZE010000264.1 GCA_945885655.1 Bacteriovorax stolpii
GTTACGTTACGCTTACCTGTATCCGGCACGTACTGCCAAACCATCAACTTAATCTGGTTGGCCATAAGCGAACTGAAAATTTTCTGATAGGCCAGAAAACCAGTATCCGAGTTAATTACTTTCATGATTATTAATCTTTGCCCTAAAGGTTCTTAGAAAATGGTAACATAACCTTTGGGATTCACAACCCCATTACTCTGGGGCAGATTTGAAAAATAGCAGACGATGGCACCATTTTTTTGAAATCTTACGGGCCTCTGGTGGCGTTGAGGGCCTTCGACGGTAACCTTGATTATTTGGATTTGCTGAAATCTCCACTTGTTTATTAACAGTGGCCTTAAAAACCCTCATAAGGTTTTCTTCTTGAGATTTACTGTCTTCAATACCAAAATGATTTAAGTCCATGATCAATTGATGGAGAGACTCTGCCGTAGAGAGGCAACCAGGCATGGGTTGATGTTTGACCTGAAACTCCGAAAGCCTGCCGTTACTAAAACTGACCCTCGGAAGAGCATGCAAAGAAGTGGTAAGTTTCATCATTTTTTTAGCACAAGGCCAGGTACCATCGATAACAAAAAACTGGGCCTTTCTTTTTGGTAAAAGCGGAAAGCTCTCACCTTTTGTGAGATCAAACGCCCCTTCTCCAGGATAAAGGATAAAAGAGTCATATTCAGGATCAGTTAAATAACGTTTAAACTCAACGTTCTCATCAAACCCCACGTCCACGATAATTTTAGAATTTTGAAGAATAAGATGGCAAAAGCGCCCAGTTCCTACTTTTTCTTTTTTAAATTCCATTGGGTGCATAAGAATAATAAAACGGGAATGAGTCATAAAAGACTCGATATGGTCACAAACACAGGTGCGAAGCCTTCTTCTACATGTCAAACACAGATTCAGTTTCATGGGCCCCCGGCAAGTTTAACTTTGAAGCCGATTTTTTCTAAAAATGTTTTTATCTTTTCCCGATGATCACCTTGTATATCAATCATATTATTTTTGAAAGACCCACCTGTTCCACAAAATCCTTTAAGTTTTTTCTCTAATTCTTTAAAATAGGCCTCATTACTGGGTAATTCAAAAACAACAGTGACCGTCTTTCCTCCACGCCCATTTTTTTCGAGTCGAATCTTTAAAGTATGATGAGAGGGTACAAGATCTGAAATCTTGGGGCAAACACAGGGAAACTTGCCACACTTAAGGCAGCGTTTTTTAAAATTAACATCATCACTATAGACAATTTCATAGTCACTCATAGGCCCACTTTAAAATCTCACTCTTCCAAGAGTCAAGATTAATGTGATAACATTCCTTCATGCCTCGATATATTCTGTTTTATAAACCTTATGGCGTTCTTTCACAATTCACTCCTGAAGCGGGTGCGAGATCCCTTGCTGAGTTTGGGCTACCTAAAGATGTTTATGCGGCAGGAAGGCTTGATAAAGACTCTGAGGGGCTTCTTCTTTTGACCGATGATGGCCCACTTATTGAGCGCTTACTTCATCCCAGGAATGAAAAACAGAAAACCTACTGGGTTTTAGTAGAAAGGGTACCATCAGAGGAATCATTAATCAAAATCCGTAATGGCCTAAAGATCGAGGATTATTTAACTAAAAGATGTGAAGCAAGAATCCTAGATCCATGGCCTGATTTACCTCCAAGAGATCCTCCCGTAAGAACGAGAAAAACAGTTCAAGATATCTGGCTCGAAATTAAAATCATCGAAGGTAAAAACCGCCAAATAAGAAAGATGACTGCGGCCATTGGGCATCCCACGCTTAGATTGATACGAGTGGGTATTGAGCATTTAAACCTGGATGGTTTAAATCCTGGAGAATGGAAAGAAATTTCTCTAGGGGACTTAAAATTATAAACGACAGCTTTTTGTTTTATCAAATTCCACAAGATTAAAACCTTGAAGAATTTGTGATCGTCTAGATTTTGCATATTGAATAGATAATTCATCTTCCGTCACAAATGGCATATTGGAATTGTTTTTATAATCACTTAATGTTTCAAGTACGACGTCCACACCTGCACTTTGCGCCAGCTCCCATGCTTTTGTGGCCTTCTCCATTCTTTCATCCACATTTAAAAAGTCTCTAAACAAAAAGAATGTGCCTCGAGGAAAAAATGGCATACTCACTTTGGGTCTTCTGACGACAAAATCAAAAAGATCACTTGCAATTCGTTCATAGACAGCTTGAAGTTTTGGCACCACAAAATTCTGTTGTTCAAACATTAATGTCTTTAAATAAAATCTTTTTTTATCTTCAACACTAAAATGCCTCTTCTCAAAAAGTTCAGTTAATAAAGTAATCCTTTCTTGAGTTAAAACTGATTCAAGGCCATGTCCCTGATAATATTTTTTCGCCAAATAATATTCGGTATAAAGATAAATAAAAACTTCACGATTGATATCCAAGAGACCTTCTTGAAAACTCTTAAGCTTTTTTTCATATCCCGCTGGATACATAAAACCAGGAACTAAAGTCGCTAAGTTCACAAGATCTAAGATCTGAAGTCCACCATGATTGGCCAAAAGAAGAAAATCATAATTCTCATGGCCTTTTAAAAAGATCTCATTAAAAAATATTGTGCGATTGGCGACTGAATCAACATTTCCCGCTAAGGCCCGGGCCTCTGCTGTTAAAACCTTTATATCTGCCTGCAGATCACAATCAGCGGCCATTGAAGAAAATGAAATAAAAAAAGCTAAAAACAAATATTTCATCATATCTCTCTTTTACGATCTTTATAAGAATCAGTTTTATTGAGTTGTCCTTGTGCCACTCCATAAACTTCTAAAACTTTTAGTTTTGAAACCACTTCCTGATGAGTGATCTCACCTTTTAGAAGCTGGAGATAGGCCTTTATTTTAGAATTAAGTTCTAAAGGAGTCTCATTAAGGGCCTCAAGCCTAAAACTTCCTACACCCATTTGTGTTAGTTCTTTAACTAAAAATGAGGCAGACTGAGGAACCGCCTTAAAAAAAGTATTCCTACACTCATGATCTGCCTTAAGATGGTGCCAATGTCCGTAAGGATCTTTAAGTTTCACTTCGTGCTTTTCACATGGTTTTCCACAATCACGAAAAGAATGTCCTGTTGAAAGGAAGGCCGCAAACACACAATGCTCCATATGAAATTCTGGCATATACTGATGAAGTGTCACTTCCAACTTAGAACTATCAGCATAAGTGATTAAGTCTTTGAGTTGCTCCTGATTAAGATCGTAAGAGACGTTAACCGACTCGAGTCCTTTATCAACCAGATATTTTGCTGTAAATGAATTGGTCACATTCAGAGAAAAATCTCCCATGAGAGGAATCTCTGTTTCACGTTTTAAGAATTCAATGGCCCCAAGGTTTCGCACTAATATTTTATCCGGCCGACAACGAGCAATCATTTTAAGATTATGGTATTCCATGGGCTTTAAGATTCGGGTTGTAGCAATCACTGCAGGAAGCCCGGCCCCTTTAATCATTTCGACTGAGGCCAAATAATCTTTCCCAAATTCAAAATCTAAAATGACAGATCCGATGAGATGTTTATAAGCATCAAAATCTCCCTCGCTCATACTTTTAATTAATCCATCTACCTGGATTTTAGTTCGTAGAAGAATATTAAGTTTTGCCGTTTGATTTATTTCATGAGCAGTCACTGGAAATTTAACAGGAACAAGATGAGTCTCTCTCAAAATCCTCATTTTATTCATTTTATCCACAAGTTCCCGTCGTAAATCTTTTATCTCACGGTGATTCATGAAAAGTCCCTCTTGCAGGAAACATTCAAAAGTCGCCATTTCGTAAACCGTCGTGCCAAGGGAACTTAATTCTTCTTTAATGAAATCATTGCTCAAAGGACAAGAGGTGGCCAAGGCAAGAAGAGAAATGGTTTGAGCATAAACTTCTCGCCCTTCGGGATCAACAACTTTTATAAACAACGGTTCATTAAATTGACCCTGAACTAAAAACTTTAATGGAATTCTTTTTTGAGATTCCCGGGAGAGCCAACCT
>CAMCZE010000265.1 GCA_945885655.1 Bacteriovorax stolpii
GTTATTAAGTATGCTCTCACTTATGATCCTAAACTTTTTGAATATCTAAAAATAAATGTTAATAAGGTCAATGCTCTAGATCCTGTGATCTTAAATTTTATTGTTAAACGTTCTTTATCTTGGAAAGTTCTCGCCGTTCAAAAAGATGAAAAAGATCTTAAAGGTATCAGAGAAGTGCTGAACTTTGGCCATACATTTGGGCATGCTTTAGAAACCATTACACATTTTAAAAAATTTAAACACGGTGAAGCTGTCTTATGGGGACTAAGATTTGCTCTCGCTCTTTCTATTATTAAAAAGAATTTATCCGAAGAGGATTTCATGCGCATCAATAGTCTCTTGATGGAATTAAAGATCCCTTCTATGCCTCGAGAGCTAGATCTAGATAAAATGGGAATACTCATGAAAAAAGATAAAAAATCAGTTAAGGGTGAGATGAGGTTTATTTTACTGAAAGGACTAGGACGTCCCGTAGTAGGAGTAAAAGTCAGTGAACGTGATTTAAAAGAGGCCTATGCCATGTTGAAGGGAGAAAAGTTATGAGTGGTAACAGTATCGGAGAAATTTTTCGAATCACAACTTTTGGTGAATCTCATGGAGAAATGGTGGGAGTCGTTGTTGATGGTTGTCCGGCCGGACTTAAAATAGATCTGGCCTTCATTCAGGATGAACTTAATCGCAGGCGTCCAGGTCAATCAAAGATTACAACACAGAGAGATGAAAAAGATAAAGTTCAAATAGTTTCTGGGGTTTTTGAAGGGAAATCCACAGGTGCTCCGATTGCAGCTATGATCCATAATCAAGATCAGCGTTCAAAAGATTATGCTCATATCGAAGGCGCTTTTAGGCCATCCCATGCTGATTTTACCTATGAAAAAAAATACGGACATCGGGACCATCGTGGTGGAGGTCGATCTTCGGCCCGTGAGACAGCTGCGAGGGTGATTGCCGGTGCTATTGCAAAATTGTTATTAAAAGAATTTGGCATCGAAATCTATGCTTATGTTACGAAAGTAGGAACGATTGAAATGCCAGCGGATTGCAAAATTGATTTAAAAAAAATTGAGTCAACGATCGTTCGATGTCCAGATCTCAAGACGGCAAAAAAAATGATTGCTTTGATTGAGGAGGTCCAAGGTAGAGGGGATACAGTGGGTGGGGTGGTGTCTGCGTCCATCCTGGGTTGCCCTGCAGGTTTGGGTGGGCCCGTTTTTGATAAGCTTCATGCTGATCTTGGTAAAGGTATGTTGAGCATTAATGCTGTTAAAGGATTTGATATAGGTTCTGGTTTTAAGGGCGTAGAACTCCATGGCTCGGAACATAATGATCTGTTTGAGAAAAAAAATGGAAAAATTCAAACAAAGACAAATCATTCAGGTGGAATCCAGGGTGGTATTAGTAACGGAATGGACATTGAGTTTAATGTAGCATTCAAACCAGTTGCCACTATTATGCAGAAACAAAAAAGCGTAAATAAAAAAGGTAAGGTTGTTGAAGTTGAAGGTAAGGGACGACACGATCCGTGTGTGGTTCCTAGGGCGGTGCCTATAGTGGAGGCCATGGCCGCCATTATCTTAGCAGACCACTTATTAAGGCACCGCTCATCACGTTTAAAAATGAAGGAATAAATGATGCTCACAAAAAATGATGCCAATTTGACAATTGCAATACAAGGTGTGAAGGCCTCATTTCATGATATGGCCATGAGAAAATATTTTAAAGGGCCAGGCATCAAAACGGTGGAATGTTCTTCTTTTCCAAAATTATTTTCAACCCTTGCCTCAAAAGAAGCTGATTTTGCCGTCATGGCCATTGAAAATGCTATAGCAGGAAGTATTCTTGCAAATTATTCTTTGATGGAAAAATATAAGTTCAAAATTATTGGTGAAGTTTATATAAAAATTGAAATGTGTCTCATGGCCTTACCAGGGGTCGGTATAAACGACATCAAAACTGTTCGCTCACATCCTATGGCCCTATTACAATGTCAGGATTATCTTTTAACTCTACCTCACGTAACTGCTGTTGAAGCTGCCGATACGGCCGAAAGTGCTAAAGACATTCAGGAGAAAAATCTAAGGCAGGACGCAGCTATTGCCGGACGATTAGCGGCAGAAGTTTTTGGACTTAATATACTTCAAGAAAATATTGAGACCGATCGTTCAAACTTTACTCGTTTTTTAGTATTGGCCAGAGAGGAAGATTATGAGCAAGTCAAAGATGCCAATAAGTCCTCCGTGAGATTTGAAGTTCGTCACTTTCCTGGAAGTTTAGCAAAAGTTCTTAATGTCCTTAATAAACATTCTGTGAATTTAACTAAAATTCAATCTCTTCCTATTTTAGGTAAGCCTTATCAATATTGTCTCCATACCGATTTTGAGTGGGATGATGTCATCGAATTTAATAAGGCGATCAAAGAAACTGAAGATGTGGCCCTGGATCTTATTCATTTTGGAAATTATCCACGGGGTGAGAAGGTTGAACTATGAAGTTTAAAGTAGCAGAACGTCTTGCACAGATTGAAGAGTATTATTTTTCTAAAAAACTTCAAGAGATTCAACAGATGAATCTTGATGGATGTGATGTCATTAATCTTGGTATTGGTAATCCTGATCTTGCCCCTCCGAATAATGTGCAAAAAATTGCAGCAGAAGTCATTCTAAAGGATAACTCTCATGGCTATGCTTCATATAAATCTATTCCTGAATTACGTTCTGCTTTGAGTTCTTGGTATGAATCGACTTATGATGTAAAACTTAACCCTGAAAATGAGATCCTTCCTTTGTTGGGTTCTAAAGAAGGGATATTTTATCTCTCAATGGCAATGTTAAATCCTGGAGATCAAGTTCTTATTCCAAATCCTGGATATCCTGCTTATGCTTGCGTTGCCAAATTATTGGGAGCAGAAATTCTATATTATGAACTCACAGAACAAAATCATTGGTGTCCTGATCTTGAGAGTCTTAAAAAACTGGATCTTTCGCGCTGTAAGCTCATGTGGGTGAACTATCCTCATATGCCAACAGGTCAAGTAGTAGGACCTGACTTTTTTCATAAATTAATTGATTTTGCCAAAGAAAAAAAGATCATTATTTGTAATGATAATCCCTACAGTCTCATCTTAAATGAATCGGCGCCGCTGAGTCTTTTAAAAGTTGATATAAAAAAAGAAGTATCTATAGAGTTAAACTCTCTGAGCAAATCATTTAATATGGCCGGGTGGAGAGTCGGGGCGATCTTAGGCCCTAAAGAAGTCATCGATGCCGTATTGAGAGTGAAAAGTAATGTAGATTCTGGAATGTTCTTACCGGTACAATTTGGTGCCATTGAGGCACTCAGAACAGATGAAGACTGGCATAAAAATCGTAATCAAATCTATAAAAGACGACGTCAGATTATTTGGGATATTTTTGATCTTTTAAATTTTACTTATGATAAAAATCAAGTAGGACTTTTTGTTTGGGCGCGGGCGCCAGATCATATAAAAGAAGTTGCCTCATTTTTAGATACAGTGCTTAAGAAATCATATGTCTTTATTACGCCTGGGATGATATTCGGAACTGGCGGACTTCGTTACGCCAGGTTATCTCTTTGCGCGAATGAAGAAACTCTTCTCAAGGCCAAAACGCGCCTTGAAAATTACCTTCGAGGTCAACAATGACAAAACCATGGACTCCTCATTCTTGGCGTAATATGGCCAAACATCAAATTCCTCATTATTCGGATCCTGGTAAACTTGCTGAAGTTGAGGCCACTTTAAGTGGTTACCCACCACTTGTTTTTGCTGGTGAGGCCAGAGCTCTTAAAACAAAACTTGCTCAAGTTTGTAGAGGGGAGGCCTTCCTTCTTCAAGGTGGGGATTGTGCTGAAAGTTTTCAAGAGTTTCGTTCTAATACAATCAGAGATAATTTTCGTATTTTGATGCAAATGGCAGTTATACTCACTTTCGGCGAGAAAAGGCCTATCGTTAAAGTAGGCCGAGTCGCAGGTCAATTTG
>CAMCZE010000266.1 GCA_945885655.1 Bacteriovorax stolpii
TGATCAAAATTGGAGAAAAATGTAGGTTTCAAAACGACTTTAAGATTTTGTTCATTTCTTTGACCAAAACCTACACGCTCTACTGGATCTAAAAAACTATAAAATCCTACTTCAGGGAAAGAAGTGACTGAGCTTACAGGTTCCTCTAAAAAAATAAGGCCTAAGTCTGTAGACTTGGACATATCACTGGCCAAGTAATCTGGGTGCTGGATCCAGTCTTGTATCCACCGAACTTCTTTAGGATGTTTAAGATCTTCTCCCACTAAAACCTTGCCTCCTTTCATGTCTTGTAAACAATGACCGGCCGTTAATACGACTTTAGGTTGAAGAAGAGTGCCTGTACAATGGGCCCAAGTACCACGAAGATAAATCTTGATACCTACAACAAATTCATGCTGGGCCCAGACTCCAGGAGAGAGAAGCCAAAAGAAGAGAATGAAGAATAATTTTTGCATGGAGAGGCATTTATCAAATCCGACTTCAACTAACAAGAAAGGACGTCAAATCTACAAATAGGGTCATCCCCACCAATCGCTAGAGCTCCCTTCAAAAAACTGATCATTGATCCGAAACATAGGCAATAAGACGAAGAATTCATAAGTCTGGGAGAAATCTGTCACACTTTAGTCATTTTTAGAAAGTTAGAATAACAATGCCCAAACTTCCCGATCTAACTTCGGGAGTAAAAAACCTACAAGCATTTCAAGCTTTTACGAGTGAAAACAACTCTCCAGCAACTCTCATCATTTCACCATATTTAACTTGTTTTCATTCTATTTCATGACTTCAGTCGGAAAAGTCGGAATTGTAAATGCTTTAACCAAGATTGTTAAAACTAAACCGGTCCCGAGTAGAGTATGGGAATTCTCCGGAGTGATGCTTTTTCACAGCGTATCCTGGATAACGTCCAGATCTTATGGCCTCGATGAATTGTTCCTTAGTCATCATTCGTTTATTGCGGACATCAAAGAACTCTATGTTGGCCCCAGTTTTATTCTCTTTGACTTTAATGACAAATGATTTCGGTAAACGCTTGATGCTCTTAGGTCCTTTATATCTTCGTGGATCATTTGGAGTAATGATTAATTTGCCTTCCTTTAAGGCCTTCAGAAGGGCAAAAAATAAATCCTCCCCTCTTTTGAAACGCTTGCCATAGCCTCGTCCGACTGAATTATTCCACAAATCCATATTTCTTGACCTGATTTCATTTCTCCTCGGGTCAAATTCATTTAATCTCCCAAGCAATTCAGCTGTTTCATAACTAAACTCAATGACATACACAGCACTCACATAAGAGTGCCTAAAAGAATCTATGTCATTGTCATTGTCATTATAACTTGGATCACTGCTCTTTATTGAGCCATCTGAATTCCGTGGCATTTTTTTGTAATGCTTATCGATTAACATGTAAAGTTCATCGCGGGCCTCTGCCCTTAAGTCCCAGATTTTAATTCCAATTCTTTCCGGAATCATTTTTTATACCTCAGTACAAATAAACTAATGACCAAAGAAAATAGTACTGAGCCATATGCTAGATATTTCCGCAGAACGTGCCATTGTACTTCATCCAAAAACTCAAAAGGATTGTGAGCCAATGATATAAACATGAAAAAATTAAAAAATGCTGCAATCAAGAGAGAAGCTATTATCGATTTTTTGAACTTCTTCTTCCAATCTCCTAAAGAAATATAAAAACCAATGTTACAAACGACTGACACACTTATCATCAATAAAGCTATTTCAAATTTTACTGGATATGGAGTACTTGATTCATCGTGAAACATTATCCAAAGGACATAAAATAAAATCATGCTTCCACAAAATATCTTGATACAAATATCTATGGTTTTCGGTTTCGCAGATTCAAAGTTCATGCAATCAAAATAGCACACTTGAAGTAGTGAGTACAATTAATCTCACTACCTGGCACCTTTTAGGTGTAAGCACTATCGTGATCAGGATGTAATGAAATAAATCGCATCCAACGTCCTTGCCGAATAACTCTTGCCCTGAATTTTTTTGTCACCCGAATAGAGTGTACCTGTTCGCCCCCAGGTGAATACTGTCCTTCAATTGCTTCATAATTTAGACCACGTTTTTGTCCGGGTGTCTTCGAGGATGTGTCCCAAATTTGTTGCCAAGTCATCCCTTGAATTTTAGTAATAGCATCAAAGAACTCAGACTACTGCTCCCCAGTTAGCTTCTTGAAATCTTCTTTAAAGACACTGAAACCAACGTCAACTCCAACATGATTATCTTGAGTCGATACTGCTACAGCTATTTTTTTATTTTTTGCCACGTGAAGCCGATTTTAATTTTTCCACTGTCCCTTCTGCTGGTTTTGTTTTTTCATACTCAGCAAAAGATTGTAATTTGCTCTTAGCTTCATCTGAGAAAAATACTACCTGGTCATCTGGAATAAAATGACCGAAAGTTACAACAATTTTATTTTCACTGATATATTCAATTTTAGCATCTCTCCCAGCATACTTTTTTCCAAGACAAACTTGGCCATTATTAGGTACTGATACAATTTTAGCATCCATAGCTGTTCTCCTGATTTAGGATTTTTGTATAATCCTATTTTCCTATTATACTACTATTCGGTAGAAAATCAATTGACTTTAGGATCACTTACATACATGATTACAGCCACTTAAGAGCTTTTCTGGTTATATTGAGTTGGATTTTCATTATTAAAGTCGGTAAAAGTCGGAACGATAGATATTCTTGAGATAAAACCTTTTATAATTAAGTAGTTATCGGGTTGATGCCTGAACAGTCTCAAGTCAGGAATTCCTTTGCTTTTCATCAATAATATCATACAGTTACCGCAATGCCCGAACTCCCCGATCACTAGACGGGGCCAACAAATTTTCAAGCAAAACACCTATTTACGAACGAAAACTAAGCAAAACATAGGTCATCAATTTCACCATATTTAACTTCATTTCACTCTGTTTCACGGTTTTAGTCGTTACAGAGAGAAATGGCAATTTATGGGAGATTTATGAAAACGATTATTAGTGAAATTCAAAGTTTTATTTCACAAATATTGGTAGTAAGTGTGCTCACATTTGGCATTTGCCTTTTTGCAGGAGAAATTAAATTAGCGGCTTTAAAAAAGGCTTCTCAGGGCTCGAGTAAACAATCGAGTTTCACCGAAAGGATGACCAAGATGAAGGTTGATAAAATCATTAAACAATGAATACATAAGCACACCTTAAAATGCAAAAAAATCCAGGTCAACGCCTGCCTTCTCTGCGAATTACCATGGGCAGTTCTAATGTGCTAAAGAATTCCATTAATGAAACAGACCCTCTCTTGGAATCATTTGGTAGTAGACGCTAAAAATCTTCCATCTTAAAATACTAGAATGTCACTTATTAAACGTCCCCCCACTCTTAAGATGGCACCACCTGGTTCTCACGTGGAAAAAAGGCGACCTTACTCCCAAAAAACCTTCTCTATTTGTATTGGCATGGCGATCACGACTATCCTTCTGTGGGTGCAGTAAAAGGCTTAAATGAATTTGCTGAAATGATAGCGTCATCCAGTTTTGGTTAAACTTCTGGAAAGAGCAAGGCCTCCCCTTTCCCAAAGACCTAGATCCCTTGTTGATTAAGGTTATCATCGCTAAAGAATCTAGCTTCAGACGGCAACTTCGTTGAAGTCCCGGACCATTACCTTCAACTCAAATTAGAAGACCTCACTGACCCAATCATTAATATTGCCACAGTGATACGCTGGCTTTCTCATAAGTACTTTCTCTTATGTCCAAATAAAAAAATCAAAAAGAAAGATCTGCATTCAACAGTTAAATATTACCATCAATGGAACAAGCATGGAGAAGACTGTATTGGGCCATCTAAGAATGAGACCTCGGGCCATCTAAAAGTGAGAGGCCAAACAGTATAATTACGCAAGGCGCCGTTGCCCTATAATAGAGTTTTAATCAACTTTATTTGAAGGAGCAAGGAGTGC
>CAMCZE010000267.1 GCA_945885655.1 Bacteriovorax stolpii
TCTCGCCATTATGAACCTGTCGTCCTAAGTTACCAGCGGCATTGATCCAAATAACACCGGCGTCTAAAGCACGGTTTACGGCCTGATTGATAAATCCTCTGCCATCAAAGTTTGAGCCAAAAGTCCAAACCTGAGCGTAGAGAACAATATCAATTTTATTTTGAATAACAAAATCTACCGCAGCTTTAAAGTTTGTAAACCCATTAGAATTCACAAGATAAAACTTAGGCCCCTCAGAAGTTTTCCCTGTAAGTTCCCAGACGATCTGGGCCATGCCTAAACCGTGGGAACTTATTTCAGGAAACTTAAGTGGCCCTTCGATCAACTCTGCACTTTCCGGTAACATTCCTTTTTTAGGAACAAAACCTTTAAAGCCGTTATCTAGAATGGCAATTTTAACTCCTGAAAGATTTCCAGAAGAAACTTGATTCATTCCAAGACGAGCTCTTAGCTCATCACCATTGGCGACTTCGTTAAAAGCTAAAGCTTCAAAACTTAGAAATGCAAAAAGAAGAACGAAGGAGACTTTCATGGATTACCAACAACGGTAGTAATAATAGTTGTAGTAGCCATAGCTGTAGTTATAGTAAGGACGGTAGTAATAGTTATATCCACCATAGTAGTAACCATAGTTATAACCATACCATCTTGGCGTATAATAATAATACCAAGCTTCAGTTGAAGTTGTGCGATCAAGTTCGTTTTCAGCAAGAACAGAAGTTACTTGGTTTTCAGCAGTAACGAAAGTGTCGATAGCTTTGATAGCAGAATCAGCATCGCTGACTTCTTTTTTATCGCTAACTTTGAAGACCTGACGGTTACCAGAAGCATCTTCGCGAACGATGATTTCTTGCGGAACCATGATTTGTGGATCTAATTCACTGGCAACTGTAGTGCCGACACTCATAAGACATAAAAAAGCTGTAGCAAGAGAAAAAGTTTTCAACTGTATGCTCCTCGTTTTAGGGGTTATTGAATAAGAGCGGTTTTATATCAACTTACACCCTGATACAACTCCCCCAGTCAAAATCATGGCCAATTTTTACAGCGCGCGACGCATCACGTGACAAATCCTTACTTTAAATGCATATTTCGAAGATGAACGATGAAAGAATTATTAATTTAGAGATCCGTTTCTCCCATCAGGATGATTTCTTGGAGCAACTTAACAAGATTGTCACCTCTCAACAAAAGAGTATTGAGCGTCTTGAAAAAGAAATGATCGATCTTAAAAGAAGTGTAAACTCACAAAATGGCGTGGATGGGGGAAGAACTCTTCTGGACGACAGGCCACCTCACTATTAATGAATGTGAATCGACAACGAAAAACAAAAGACCCTTGTCCTAGTTGCGCTCTTCATAAAGAGCGATGTATCTGTGATGCCATCCCAAGGCTGGATCTAAAAACTAAAATAACCTTGATTGTTCACGCTAAAGAACTTAAACGCACAACCAATACCGGGAGTCTCGCTTTAAAATCACTGGTTAATAGCGAAATGAAAATTCGGGGTCTGGAGAAAAGTGTTTTAGACCTTACTTCACTTTTAACCCAAGACTATCAGACTTATCTTTTTTATCCATCTGTTGATGCTGTGGAACTTAATCATGAACTCATTTCCAAAAGTAAATTACCTGTTCAACTTCTAGTACCCGATGGGAACTGGAGACAGGCCAGTAAAGTTCACTATCGTCATGAGGAACTGAAAAATATTCCACGGGTCATGATCAGTACTCCTAATCTTTCAGAATATTATCTTCGAGTCGAAAATACGAAACATGGTATGGCAACACTCCAGGCCATTGCTCTGGCCTTAGGAATTATTGAAGGAAAAGAAATTGAAGATAAGCTTTTATTTCTCTACAACAGAAAACTTCAAGAAACATTGAAAGGACGAGGACTAACTTTGTAAAAGTTGTCTCTCAAGGCAACCCCATTTCATTTCAAATCAAATAGTCTTTATTTAAATGTCAGTTTTTGTGAAAATCTTTTACCTGACAGGGGGTCTTGGTTAATAGAACATAGTCAAAAATTAATGAGTTGAGGAGTCCCATGGAAATGAGAAAGCTAAGTGATCTTAAGGCCACCAACCCCTATTTACGTCTAGGAACGGATGTCACGGAACTCGAAAAATCCATCCAGACTTTAGGTCTTATTGCTCCTTTAGTGATCTCGACTGACAACGTTATCCTTGCGGGTGCTCGTCGTTACCAGGCCATGCTCAATTTAGGTTACGTAGAGGCGCCTGTAATGATCATTGATCGAAATGAACTTGAAAAAGAACTAGTTTCAATTGATGAAAATCTTGTCCGTAAGGATCTATCAAAAATTGAAATTGAGTCTCATCTTCGTCGTGCCAAAGAAATTTATCAAAAAATTCATCCTGAATCGCAAGTGTTTTCTGCACAAACTGAATCTCAACAAGAGAAAGTTCTTCTTCCTGCCGAGAAGTTTCTTACTATGGTTTCAGAAAAAACAGGACTTTCTCCGAAACAAATCCACGAGGCCATTAACCGTGATGAAATGGCCGCTCCTGTGGTTAAAGAGGCCAGAAGAAATGGGGAACTCTCTCTAAGCCAGACTAATGAAATCGTAAAACTCAATCAGGATGACCAACTTCAGGCCATTGATCATATTAAAGATTTACCAGTACGCGAAATTAAAAAGTTCGTCAAAATTGCCAAGGCCCAAGGAGTTCAAGAAGCCATCACCGCTACTCCCACTTTGCCACATCAAAAAGAGTATCTAGAAATTGATATGGGACTAAAAAAACTCATCAAAAAATTAAAACAGCTTGAGCTTGAAGGAATTGAGTTTTCCGATTTTCCAGAAGAAACACAAGAACTATTTGCTGAACTGATGAAGTTTTCTGATGGAGCACATTTCCCCTATTTAACGAATCAAGAAAAAGATCTTAATTCAGTTCAATAATTTTTCACCGGCCTTAATACACGTTGGATGAAGCAGGTGATCTTTAAGATCACCATATTTTTTCACGGCGTCGGCACATTTCTGGGGTCCGACAGGGCATGACATGCCAAGCTCATTAATTCTTTTTAAAACTTTTTTTTCCATGTCACCAGTATAACGATTACAATTAATTGATTCATCCCATGCCCCATCCACATAATCGGCCCAATTAAATTTATGTTTCCAAACAAAAATATTATTTTTACAACGGAAGGTGGCGATCTTTTGATAAGCATAACCACGATCAATCAAATTGCCCCAAAAAATAAGCCCTTGATGATTAGCAACTTTATCGGCAAAACTTTCGATACCAGTCATCGTAAGACCATAGATGCCTTGTTCAGTACTATCTGAATACTTCATGCCTTTATTTAAGGTTCCATATTTTAGGTAAGACTCATAAAGTGCATAACCCTGATCAAAAAAATGTCCTAGCTTATCAGTTCCAATAATCTCACCATTTAGCATAATACTTAGACCTAAACTTGCTTCAGTGAGATGTAACCCGGGACTTTCGTAAAAACTTGAGTCTCGGTAAATGGAATGTTCATAGTTAACTTTATGAGAAGGAAGAGTGGAATGATTAACCCAACTCTCAACAACACCAATGAAAGGGCGTTTAAGAACCTTACCCACTTCCTCGTACAAAACGTCAGCATCACATCCTTCAGACTGATTGGCCCTTTCTAGAGCAATATTCAAACGTCTCTGAATCTCAACATTTAATTCTTTCGTGACGTCTATAAATGTATTCTGACGAACAGAAAAAGTATCTGTCTCAGACGCAAAAAGAGAAACAAAAAAAAATGTAAAAAGGATTAAAAAGCTCATGGCACTATCATAACAATTTCTGACCTCAACGGAATGAAATGACTAAGTTTTACAGGGATGTCACCTTGCCAAAGTAGGAGAAATCTCTATAGTTATCTTATGCTTACAAAAACGACAAAAAAAAAGACATCGTCTATTCTTATTACCGGTGGCTCTGGCGGCATAGGACGGGC
>CAMCZE010000268.1 GCA_945885655.1 Bacteriovorax stolpii
GGGCCTTAAGTTCTCTAATTTGTTTATCCAAGCCTAAAGAGTTATCAATTTTTCTCTTCAATCTTGTCAGCTCGTTTTGTTTGCCCGAAACCTCAGACTGGGCGACATTTCTGCTTTCCTCCCACATATCAACAAGGAGAAGATCAGGAATATAAATGATGGCAATAACAAGAAGCAAAGCTTTGATTTTAAGTTTAGAAAAATCAAATCCACCTAAATTGGATATATCAACGGGCTTTTTAGCGGTGGATAAATTTATCTTAATCATAAATTATTAGTTTTTCCTCATTGCAAGTCCAATGACCACTGAGGATATAGCTGCTAGCTGTTCTAAATTCTGACCGATCTTTTTTTCATCAACTTTAAAAACTGAAAATGGATCAAGTCTTTCGACTGCCAATCCCGATACTACCGATAACTTATCAATAAGCCCTGGAGCTAAAGATCCTCCACCGGTAACAAAACAATAATTCACTTTTTCAGCACTGCCTTGAGTTACATAAAAATTAATATTTTTACGAACTTCTGCAATCTGCTGATCAATCTGGGCATTAATAATGTTGAGGATTTCTTCTGGAAGATTTCCTTTATCATCGACTGATGTTTTTAAATCTTCGGCTTCTTCATAACTAACACCCATCTGCCTCTGAATTTCTTCAGTGATCAAACCACCACCAACCGCAATTTCTTTAGTAAAGATGGGGCCACCACGCTTATAAACAATGATCTTTGTACTCTGAGCACCAAAATCAAGAATCAATGTACCTGTTGAGTACTCAACAATATTTTTTTTAAATATCTCTTCAAATGTATTAGATAGGGCCAAAACGTTTAAATCGATTAATTTAGCATTAATCTTCGCCTCTTTTAAAAGCAGAAGAAAACTATTAACCACATCTGTTTTGGCAGCAGCAACGATAGCATCTTTTCCACCACCTTCATTTTCTCCAATGATCGAAAAATCAATTTCCGATTCATCTGCTCCGAAGGTAATATACTGTTCAGCCTCCCACATAATATGGTCTTCAATTTCTTCTTTTGTTCCTTCAGGCGCATTTAATCTTTTAGTCATGGTATTCGGTCCAAATAAACCAATGCATGCTGTTTTAGATTTAATACCTGCAGATTTTACAGCTTCTTGTATACCTTCGATGATTTCTGATGATTTTTGAACTTCGTCTTCAATGAGTGCTGCTTCAGATAAAGTAAAAACTCCAAATCTTTCAAGTTTGAAATTTCCCGTAGTTCCACTTAATTCACAAACCTTGATACTATGGGCGCCAAGATCCACCCCAAAGATAGTCCCTGGATTAAGTTTCGAAATAAGGTCGTCTAGCTGGTCCTTGAGTGAAACTGCCAAAGTCATCCTTGTCTTTGAGAGGTATGGTAGTGCTCCTCCATTATAATAGGATCAACTAAGAGTTATCAAGGCTTTAGTGCTTCACGCCAAGAGTTTCATTCTTTCAAAAGAAAAAAGACTGAATGTAATGTGCGTATTTAGGAAAATAGATTTGGAAAGCTGCCACCATCAAAATGGCCGGCCCAAAAGCCATTGGCCTATCCTTGGAAGTTTTTTTAAATGCAATTAATGTTAATCCTACTACTGCCCCGACAAAACAACTTAGGAATATTGTTAACATAATTCCCATAGGACCAAGGTATAAACCTAAGATCCCATAAAGCTTAATATCTCCTCCCCCCAACCCAACCTGTCCACGAATTTTATAAAAAAGCCAAGTGACTAAAAGCGGGCCACCAAATCCTATCGCCCCACCAATAACCCAATGGGGCCAAAAATACATAATCAATGAATAAGGAAAAATGATTGCTAACAAATACAGATTTAAGGAATCAAGCAAAAGATGATGATCAAGATCAATAAAAAAGTGGCAGATAAAAACGCAGGCGATGGAGAAATAAAAGAAGAAAAAGCCCATTGCCTCTACGGAAAGGTTGGTTGGCATTAATAAAAAAGCACATAATCCAGTTAAAAGCTCAATAAATGGATATCGCCAAGATATCTTACTCTTGCAAGTCGCGCATTTCCCTCTAAGAAAGAGAAAACTTAGTATGGGCACATTTTGATAAAACTTGATCTGACTATTACATTTTGGACAGGCAGAACGGGTACTTACAAGATCCTGCTTCAAAGGCAGACGTAAGATCACAACATTCAAAAAACTTCCAATGCATAATCCAAAAACTACGAAATAAGATGCAAATAAAATCTCAATCAATCTAAGTTTTTCTTATTAAAAATATAAATAATAAGTCCGATTAAAAATGTTGAATACAAGCAGGCATAGGCAAAACTTGAAAAAAGGTATTCAAGAGGCAAACTAGATTTATAAATAATAAAATCTTTTAAATTCAGTTTGTAAAATCCTGGTAAAATAAAATGGTAGGCTTCTAAAACATTACCTAACCAAGTTGTATTTTTAACAAAGCTAGTCTGCATGGTACTTTCCACTGAATGTCCCAAGACCAGCAAAACGCCTGAAACAAGAATTGAGATGATATTATTCGCAACTAACGACATAAGCACGACAAGAAGAAGGAGCATTAGCGACTCAAGATATGTAAAACCGATACACCAAAAGATAAGAGTATTCAGCTTTCCACCAAGTAACATCGTAGAAAGTATAGTCATTGAACCTAACAGGATAAGATTAATAGCTTGAATACTCATTAGTCCGAGAAGTTTTCCAAAGATAAAAGCTTGTCTTGAAACAGGTCTAGAAATAACCATATACACGGTACGGGAGTCTACCTCTTTAGAAAGCAAACCAACTCCCAAAAAAAGTGAGATTGATAGGGTTGAAAGAGACAGCATACCTAAGCCAAAATCTAAGGCAATTCTTTCGGGAACTCCATATGTGAATTCTGTCGCCACGTAAGTTAGAACCATGAGACCCAATCCAATAATAAAGACATTTAACAGGATCTTACTTTTTAACAGTTCTTTAAACGTATATTGAGCGACGATTAAAACTTTAGAGGGAGACATTCACGCCTCCTTTTGTTTGATAAAATATTTCTTCAAGACTAGGCCTTACTTTTTCCAAACCAATTACATTGATATTCTGCTGAAGTAGCTCCAATAAAATAATATCCTTATATTCCTTCTTAACAACAAATTTTACAATATTGTCTGGCAATCTTTTCATTTCTTTATACTTCACTGAAGACTTAATATCCGAAAAACTTCTCACGGTAAGAATAAAATCCAATTCACTGTTGTTGCCCATCAGCTGATCTACGTTACCGTCATAAACTAATTTTCCTTCTTTTAGAAAAATAACCCTATCACAAATCTCTTCGATATCAGGAACTATGTGGCTGCTAAAAAAGACTGTCTTACCCTCTTTATGGACATCTATAATCACATCCTTTAATTCTTTTCGCCCAATGGGATCAAGCCCTGAAAGTGGTTCATCTAAAATTATAAGCTTAGGCTTATGAAGAATTGTTGCCATAAATCCAAGTCGTTGAAGCATACCCTTAGAATAGGTTTTTACTTCTCTTTTCAAAGCATGTTCAATTTTAAAAAGAGGGGCCCACTTTTTGATTCCAAAAACTATATCTTGTGAACTGAGCTCGGAAAGCTTACCCATAAATGTGAGAAACTCTTCCCCTGTTAGATGAGGGTAGAAGTATGGTCGTTCTGGTAAAAATCCAATATTACGGAATACCTCTTCCTGAGTTGAACCGAGTTCTTCGGAAAACTTCACCTCACCCGAGCTTGGGCGAATAAAATCCATGATAATTTTTAGCGAAGTCGTTTTACCTGCTCCATTGGCACCTAAAAATCCAACCATTGATCCAGAAGGTATCTGAAATGAAACATCATTAAGGGCAACAAATGGTTGAGTTAAAAGGTCCGACTTAAAAATCTTAGATACATTTTCAAAATTAATCATAATATTAATATTATGTACTCACATCGAAGAAGAAAACATTTTTTTAGTT
>CAMCZE010000269.1 GCA_945885655.1 Bacteriovorax stolpii
CCCTCGCTAAAATAACAAAACTGGCTGATGTATATAACAATCTTTTAACCCAAAACTTTTCCCACAAAGATGAATTCGCTACTAAGTAAATTAAAGGTACTGCTAAAAAAATGGTCCAATTTGATTCTACTTTTTTTGAAAAACTTGAAAGAAGAAAAAAAAGAACTGTTCCTATAGAAATAAATTTCATGGCCCTGTCAAAGGAACTGTCTGGTTTAAATTTAATAACGATCCACCAAACGACTGGTCCTACAAAAACTCCAGCCAATGCTAATTGAATTCCTAGATATTCAAAAACTCTATGAGTACTAAACTTTGCACTTGGACGTTCAACAAAATGATAGTGAAGTGTGGAAAAATCATGTTTGTACTGCCAATAAATATGGGGAAGGAAAACTATGACTGAAATTAAGGCTACAAGATAAAAATCTCTTCTTAAGAGTATTTTAGGACATGCAAGAATTGTAAAAAAAATTAAAAGAATCCCATGATATTTTGCGTAAAGAAGAAGGGGGATAATGACGCCTAGTTTCGCTGCAGAATAAAGATCTTTTTTTTCAAAATAATCCCTTAGCCCATAACAATAACAAGCCGTCATAAATAATAGGGGCATATCAGGAATGGCCAATAGGCCTGTTAACGAAGCGAGCGGAAATGCAAAAAATAAGATAGCAACAATCTTATGTCGCTTAGGATCCGTGAGTCTAAGCAAAATGAAAAGTGTTAAAAATTGTAGAATAATAAAGCCTATCCTAACAGAGATCTCCGAGTGGGGAAGAAAGGAGAAAAACTTAATCACCATTGCCATGAAAGGCGGATGATCAAAATAACCCCAATCAAGGTTCTTAGAGAAAAGCCAATAGTATGCTTCGTCATGGGCCAAATCGAAGTTTGCCGCAACCAAAAGTTGAACTAAAAAAAGCAGGATAAGACTAAGTTTTAGATATTTTGTCATGTGTCGCCATTTATATTAGTATATGATACAAATGAAATCTCAATTTAAGCCAAGGTATTTCAATTGATCAGTTTGGATAAAGCAGTTGTCATCATACCAACCTATAATGAAATTGCTAACATCGAAAAAATGCTTTCAACCCTGCATCGCCTCCATCCGGCCCTGAATGTGCTCATTATTGATGATGGTTCACCTGATGGAACAGCTCAAGTTGTAAAAAAGTTTCAACTACAAAAACCTAATCTTAGTCTTTTACAACGTGCCGGAAAACTCGGTCTTGGAACGGCTTATATTAAAGGTTTTGAGTGGGCCCTAGAAAAAAACTTTGAGGCCGTAATTACTATGGATTGCGATTTTTCACATGAGCCAGAGGCCATTCCACATTTCACACAAAAACTAGGTGAAAATGATCTTGTGGTCGGTTCTAGATATACTGGCGGAATAAGAATCATGAACTGGCCTATGCACAGATTACTTCTTTCTTATTTTGCATCGATATATGCTCGCACGATCACTGGAATTCCATTTTTTGATTCAACTGGCGGTTTTAATGCATATTCAAGAAAAGCATTGACTGCTTTAAACCTTAAAAAGGTTTTTTCAATTGGATATGCCTTTCAAATTGAACTTAAATATAAAGTTTGGTCTAAAGGTCTGCCATGTATCGAAATCCCTATTACTTTTTTTGAGAGAAATGAAGGCAAGTCTAAGATGAGCCGCAGAATCGTTTTCGAAGCCGTAATAAATGTTTTCAGGATGAGATTTAAAAAGATTTTGGGAACTCTTCAATGATTGAGATTCTCAAAGCTTTAGATCTTTCTCTTTTTGTTTTTCTAAACTCTCTCAATATAAAATCCATGAATGGTATCATGATTTTCGCTTCAGGATATCTTGTCTGGGTACCTTTTCTGTTTTATGTAATTTCGCAATCTAAAAAACAACAAGGATCACAACTTACCCTGTTTTTCATTTTTTTTCTTTTTTTGGCAATTATTGCATCGGATGCGAGCTCTTCCTATATCATTAAAAATCTCTTTCATCGATTACGACCATGCCGAGATGAAGATGTTAAACCTCTTATATATTATTTCGGGCAAAGATGTGGTGGTAAATTCGGTTTCGTTTCTTCCCATGCCGCAAACTCTTTTGCTATTGCTACTTTTTCTATATCTGTCCTGAGTTTTAAAAAAATTAATCATCTGATTTGGATTTTGCCGTTTTTTGTGAGCTAGAGCCGTATCTATCTGGGAGTACATTATCCCGGCGACATTATTGGCGGCGCCCTGATTGGTATTATCTGGGGGTGGGTCCTAGCTTTTGTTTTCAGGGATCATATCAAGGGGCTAAACGGAAGAGTTTCCAAGACTTTTTCTTAAGTTCAAAACAGACTCGATCATGTAGGCGGTTATCCCTACCTTGCCAAAACTCGACGTAATCAGGGATTACTGCATATCCTCCCCAGTTTTTAGGTCTTGGTAAAACTGCTACCTTGGAAAACTTCTTCTCTGTATTCGCAAAAAGTTTTTCCAGTTCTGCACGATCTTTAACCTTTTTGCTTTGAGGTGATGCTATGGCACCTAACTGACTTCCGCGAGGACGAGAGTTAAAATATTCATTTGATATTTTAGAATCTATCTTCACGACCGTACCCTCGATTCTTACTTGTCTCTGAAGAGGTAACCATAAAAAAGTCATGGAAACTTTTTCATTCTTTTTTATTTCTTCGCCTTTAGCGCTATTGTAGTTTGTATAAAAAATAACTTTATCTTGCTGAATGCCCTTTAAGAGTACCACCCTTGCTCTTGGTCTTTTTCCTCGGATTGTCGAAAGAACAAACGCATTAGGTTCATCACAGCCCGACTCAATAGCTTCTTTAATCCACTGATCAAGTTGTTCAAGTGGTACCGACCTACAGTCAGATATATCCAATTTAGCAGCTTGATAACGAACCCTTAGATCTTGCAGCACGGCATTCATGTTTTTCATAAGAAGTATTGTCTAATAAAACTATGTTCTTTGGCCATTAAGAATGAACTCTTTAAAAGCCTCTACTATTTGAAAAGATTTATCATTGGGGCTCTCCGCCATCCAGGGATCCGATAAGTCTTCTGGTGGTGAAGCAGCATTTCTAATCATACTTTTAAAATAACGAATGTTTTTAATTTCATCCGCGTTTGTAAGCTCTTTTTCAACTTCGTCCAAAAACCTTGCAACAATGCCTTTAACAAACTCCATACAAATACCAATGATGATCACCTGGATGAACGTGTATCTTGTTTTGCCCATTCTTAGATTATATAATGAGCCTAAACTCATACGACTTAAGGCTCCGATAAACTTTAGGCTGAACACCGTTTTTTGTTTCTGGTCTTGCATCCTGTCTAACTCATCTAAAAAATCATTCTTAAGAAACACAAACCCTCTTCTTATTCGTCTTGGAAGCTGTAATAAATCTAGAGTTTTTGTCTTGAAATTTTTCAGAGAATCTTTAAACGAAAAGTTTTTATCGGCCATTATCCCAAAAGTTTCTTTTGTAATTTTTTTAAAATCTTCTTTTCTAAATTCATTTAGTATCATTTTTGATTTTGTTTTTAAGACAAGTTTCATTGCTTCAGATAATTCCACACACACTCCGTATAATTTTCAAACTCAAGGTTTCCTTTATTTTTACACATCCTGTGTAAAAATTTAATGCATTCATTAGGCCAATCTTTATATATAAACATTCAATTGCTTGCAGTGGTAGAAAATCTTGTCACTGGGTATTTATGCCTCTATATTTAGGCAAAAGTTCCCATCAAAGGATTTTAGCCCCTTGAAATTAAAAAATAATTCCAATATTGCACTCATTGATGACGACTTAGATCTTTTAGATCTTCTCACCACTTTTTTTAAACAAAGAGGGTATAGGGTAAATGCCTTTAACAACGCTGAAGAAGCTCTGATAGAAATTGAAAATAAGCGCATTGAAGTTGATGTAGTTA
>CAMCZE010000270.1 GCA_945885655.1 Bacteriovorax stolpii
TTTAGAAGAAGGATTCAAAATTAAACATGTTGTTCGTGATAATGATTCAGACTTGTACGTACTGATCAAAAATTGATCTTCGATTCAGGATTTTGTTCTATTAGAATCCTTAGTGCTCATCCGTTTCGTACCAAGCATGAATGATGAGATCTGATCCATTAGGGTTAAGAAGATTTATTTCAATCTTTTTACCTTGATTAAGCTGAAAATAGGTATCAGAAACATTTCCTAAATCTTGCTCATTAGCATCGATACACTTTTCTAAAGGTAGATTATCAACTTCAGATTTTGATCTGTAAGTGCAAATAAAATCAAAATCATTTTCAGTTTTGTTATAGGCAATAGTCACAATACGCCCTAAACCTATTCCCCTTTCCACAAAGAGTCGGGAAGGAAGTTTGAAGAGACGGTCTTGAGGAACAGTAAAAACTTGTTTTACGCTTTCTCTTTCATTGAGCTCGAGCACTAATATGGGCGAAGTGAGGCCATAAGCCAAAGAAGTAAAAGCTAGACTTAGCCAGATAATTTTCATGTTTGTCCTTGATTAAAGTAAGATTAGATTAACACTAAGAAAGTGAATTCCTAGACACAGTGTTTCTTTAACGTTCTAAACTTTTTAGCTTTTGATCTAAACACGGTTTTTGGAAAATTGACCACCAGGATTTCAAAGTATTAATTTAAAGAGATTCTCATCATTTAGAGTTTCGTCGGGGACGGAAAATAATGGGGATTGTGTTAAGTAGAAGAACAATTGAATAGCATCTACTGACAAAAAAAATTATTCTGATGTTTCTCGTCTTAAGGTGTAAGGAGAGCCCCTTAAAAGACCATGGAGCATTCTATGAGTGAGCTGGATGGTTGTGAGAGGTAAGAGGTTCATATCAAAACGTGAACGTTTTATGAGACCTTTAAGGCCAGAGATGACTAAACGGTAAATGATGACCTTAACCCTCTGGATGGTTCCGATGGTATAAGATCCCACGGTTTGATGACCGCCTTTTTTACTAAGAAGATAAAAATATCCTTGTTCACGACGCTCAAATCTTTCTTCTAATCGAATGAGAAGTTTCCACAAGAATCGATTCCATCTAGAGACGGTCATAAATTCGGTATCCCAAATATTTCTAAAACGTCGAGAGAATAAAACTCGAGCGGCCAGTTGAACATCACCGATAAGACTTGTTTCTTTAAAAGAGCGCTCAGTTGGTGGCGTATTCCAGCTCTCTACGACATACCAATAATCTTCCAGAGAGTGCCGGCGAAGTTGTTCCAAACATTCTACCAAACATAGGGTGTAACCCATGCCTTGAAGCTTAACATATTCCTGACGGTCTTTAAGCCACTCTTTGCTTGGAGTTTCTACAAGGTATTTTACGGATGCGGGTTTGGTTTCAGTTAGAACTTCTAACTGCAGGTGGGAACTTTTAATGAGGCGGCTTCCATCAGTGGCCATGGTGAGTCGAGTGTTGTCTTCTGGCGAGGAACGTACAAGCTCAATTGTACAAACACTTTCGCTATTGAGTTGAATTAAAGCTTCGGCGATGGCCGTTAGATCTCTTTCATCCAATGTTGGTCCCACTTCTTCTTCTGGCGTTTTTGTGACGGCATCAAAGGCAAGGGGTAAGGCCGCACGAAAAATTTTAAAGATACCAATTTCAAAAAAGACACGGGTTAATACTTTCCAATCAAATTGTTTTTGAAAAAGTTGCCCAAAATTATGGCGAGATGAGATCGCACCAGCGGTGAGGTAAACTTGGGTGAGTCCTCGAAGGGCGGCCTGGATTTCAATTCTTAAATCAATATTGGTTTCACCCATGAGCCTCACAAAGTCAGAGAGATAACGGATAAACGCTCCATTATTTCCCCGAGAGATGAAATCTTTAATGAGTTTTTGATTCCTTTCAAGTTTGAGATCTTCAGGATTTTCAACAAGGGCCTTTAAACTTTCAAAAATCCCTTTCTGATCTCCTAGGATTAAGCGGTAAATAAAAGCAATAAATTGGTGAATGGTTTTTGTGTCCCAAGTAAAACAGGGATTAAGGTCAATGAGTTTAACTTGAAGTTTATCGGCATCGTAGAGAATGTTTCCAGCATGAGGATCGGCCCATATGAGGCCTTTTCTAAACATCAGGTATAAATATGCATCACTGACAAGGTCAGCAATACTCATTCTTTCCAGATAACGATTGTGAACAACAGTTGTGATTTTATCACCAGTCAGACGCTCCATCATGGCCACGTCAGTTTCAGCATGAAAGTATTGTGGAATTTGAAGATCAAACTGACCCTTGAGGGCCTCCCTCACATGGTCGGAATTTTTTTTCTCTACTCTGAAATCTAGTTCTCCGATACTTTGTGTGGCGTAGTTAATGATGGTTCTTCTTAAGGCCAGAGTAAGTCCACGGATCTCTTCTTGATCAGTTTCATTGAGACCCGTTCCTGGAAGTGTGGTGTCCACTTTATTGAGAATGGAGAGGATTGTATTTTTTTGTTCTTCAAAAAGAGATTTAAGTCCTGGACGTTGGATCTTAAGTAAGATCGATCGATCCATTTGCAGTTTTCTTTTTCCTGTTTCAGTCAATTCAAATTCATAAATGGCACCGACTGAGGCCCCAGCAAAAGGTCCTTGAGTGCGCTCAGGTATATGAATATAACTTCGGATGCGGCCCCAAGTTGGCCGTTGTAGAATTTCTAAAACATATTTCCATGATTTTTCTTCACTACCAAAAATGCCACCTAAACGATCTTGTTGATGGCGAAGTTCTCGGGCCAAAGCGGGTGGAGCAAGTTCGGCCAGAACCTGTGCGAGTTTGACGTATAATCCACCTAATTCTTGTAAAATGATGGAGATGATTCTGCCTTGTGAGAGTTCTCCTTTGGGAGTGCATAAGATGCTGATCAGGGCCGTCATACAACGATCATGTGGTAAATGATCAACGGCCTCATCAATAAGAGGAAGGAGAAGGTTTTTACCTTTGTTGTTTGCCTGCAGAGTAATCTCAAGCTGTTTGCGCACATGGAGCGTATAATATTGGTAGAGAATTTTTTGTGTAAATGAGGTGATTTTGATCTGTTCATCTTCAGATAGTTCATAAAGGGCCGTAAAAAGTGGCTCTTTTAAATACGGCAACAAAGACATGGCCTCTTGAGAAAAAACGGGCAAAAGCTTGATCAAAGGAACATATTTTCCAGCGATGGTAGCGGCCATATCCTCGATGAGATCCATTTGATCGAGCACTTCCAGGAGCTGAGGGTTTTTACTTAGGGTATCAAAGGCCTGTTGCAGAAAGTGATGGATGGTCAGGGCCAATTTTTTTTCATCAATGATTTCTTGATTGATTTTATTTAAAACAATGGCATGAAAAGCATCAAGAGTGGCATGAAGATCAGGTGGAAATGGGGACTGCTCATCAAAACGGAAATGTACTAAATCTCTTGCAATGACAGACCAAGAACGTTTAAGTTCCTGTTCAGGGACATCACGAATATCAATTAAAACGATGGCCCGGGCAAAATAGGTCCCGATATATAATGAATAATCTTTGCATTCTGTGGCAAGTTGAGAGATCCAAGAATAATCTTGCATGTTTTACCCTATTGAAGACCTAAATCCTGTTGAATAAAAAGTAACAACTGATCAAAGTCCAGGGGCTTTTCTAAAAAACGGCAGATGCCCAGATTCTGCATCAGTTTTTTATAGTCCGCTTTATCAAACCCACTTACAAAATAGGTAGGTATGTGACGACCTTGTTCGATAAGTTTTTGAGAAAGTTCAGATCCAGAAAGGTGAGGCATGTTGATATCAGTCAAAAGTAAATCAACTTCGTTACTCTGGGCCCAGTTTAAAAAAACCTGAGAATCAGAAAAAAAATGTAAATCGACCTCACCATTCTGGGTGAGATCTTCTAACATTTGGGTATAA
>CAMCZE010000271.1 GCA_945885655.1 Bacteriovorax stolpii
AATTCATAGTCACCAACTTCAATCCAATTCTTATACTCCAACAAAACCACTGTTGGGGACATGGACCAGCACATCACAAACAAACTAAAACTCATGATGGCCATTAACAAGGAATAAAACTTAACCGTCTCGGAGAGAACATACTCAGGGACTTTAACATTAACAAAATAGATTATTGCTAAAATCAACACCCATACAAAGGGTGTGATAAGAATAAGCTGAAATAGATTTTCAATCATAGGTCAATTTCCGCAAAATCATCTTGGGCATGATTTTTATTAATGAGATCAAAAGATGAAGGATAATGTTTTAAATCTTTACGACCTGCTTCGACTTTTTCAAAGTTTGTATGTGTAAACATGTACCAGCTTTTTGTTTCTGGATCCTTAACGACTAAACGCATCCAGTGATGAAAAAGGAAATTACGTAATCGAGGATGACCTTCAAAAAGATTTTTCACTCTCTCTAAAGGGGCCTCAATAATCGTCATATTTCTGATGGGTTCATGGATCTCTACCATCTGACGGGCCAGCCCAATTCTCAAATCACTTTGAGATCCAGTCATGACCCCTAAAAGTGAAGTAAGGTTTAACGAAAGTTTTGAACCACAGCCAAAATTATCATTATCAACACATGAAAAATAATAATCCATATTGATATTCACTGCGACAGGAATACCTCCAAGGACGACATCGGCCAAAATTTTCCCATCAGGATCAATAGTCCAATCATAAGATAATAAAAAAGATCGTCTATTTAAGAAAAGACCTTTAGTCAAACCCCGGCGGCCCACGATGGCAAGAGCATTGCTCGAATGTCCATATTCTGGGCGAGGTTGGGCCAAATCAAAAGCTCTCTCTTTGACATGGACCAGAGCTTTTTCAGGGGAAGATTTAGCAGAAGTGGAAGCAAATCTCTGACATCTTTCAAAAGCATTCAATTGAGATGCTTTTTTTAAATTTTTCTCTAATCGGGTAAAACTATCTTTGCTATTTTTTGGCATTGTTTCTAAATCAAAAAAAATCACCTCATCAGTACAAGTATCGTGAAAACCTGAAACAAAAAATGTCTTATCAGGAATATTAAGTCCAAGTTTTGAAAGTTCAGCTCTCACTTCAGGATCATTGGCCATTTTAGCAAAGGCCCTGGAATTTGGAACTCCTGCGTTCCCTCCACAAGCTCCACAACCATAGGCCTGTTTAAATGGATTATTATTGCTCGTTGATCCATGTGCAATCATCACCACAAGTTCAGAAATGGCGTCTTTAAATCCACACATATTCAGAACAGTTTGAACAATCCCGGCCATCTCGGCCTTACTGAAGCCATGAGAATCGTCTTCAACGTCAATTGAAAGTTCCGTGATAGGTTCAGGGCCGATAAAATTTAAAAGTTTGCGTCGTATACTCACACTCCACTTAGGGAAAAATATTTGTAAAAACATGGGAATAATACTCATGACCCCTAAAATGATAGTGGAAAAAAATCCTCTTAAGAGAGTTCTTGAATAATAATAAAGAGAAAGATCCGATCCTCCAACAAATTGGTTGAACCGATCAAAAACGATTCCACGTTGTTTATCTTTTGAAGTCTCACGGATAATTCTTCGAGGGGTAATAACAGGAGGACACTGAGCAATAAGACGTTGATTTTTTATGCCACAAAACTGCATGTCGACTCCAAAGAATCCCACAACACCGTATGTTTTAAGCTCTGGATCAAGCTCTTCAATATGCCGGCGCATGGATTCTTCGCGGTCATCAATACAAAAAAGAACTTGGGCATAATAATTCACATCTTTATCAGGAGTAACATCTTCATGAGAGATCATGGCATCTAGGGCCTCACGATAATAATGATGCTCAAACGCTTCATGCCATACCCGCACTTGGTGTTTATGTTCTGCTTGGTCAACTTCATCCACAATAGATAAAAGTTCTGTGGCACCTAATCGTCCCATCCAGTGTGGGTCAAGTTTAAAACTTTCCGTAATTTGATAAAGAGCTAGAGAGAGTTGAAATGATCTGAGTTCAATTGTTTCTTTTCGGCCATAAATCATTTGTAATTCTAAAGAATGTAACTGAGCATGATAAATATCAATCGATGATTCAATGAGAACTAAGGCCGCAAGATATTCAGTCAACTTAATCACGGGTGCTTTAACTGTGGCCTGCCAAGGTTCTGATTCAAGCTTATTGACCATGCCTGACCAACCTTTAAGATCAAAAAGAATTTCCAAAAGATAGTTTTCCCATTCTTCTTCTGGAATTCCCATGCATTCTAATTCCTGCATGATCACTTTCTCTGGGGACAAATTTTTATATGTTTCTACTTTTTCTACAAGTACGGACTGCCATCCAGAAGAGAAATTCTTTAAGAGTTCAGCATCATATTTAAAAAATGCCCAAAAACCTTTTTTTGCAAAAGGATTTTCCCAAAAACTTTGTCCTTGATCTAAAAAACTTGAAACTAAACGGATAATATGAGGATGGGTTGTTAGTGAATAAGACTCATTATGATATTTTTCCCAATAATCCTTGGCGCGCCATTTTACACAGGACCTCTTGAGGGTAAGTTCTTGCGATGCCATCTTCGTCGTACAAACGGTCCATAATTCTTCGTTAAGAATTTTAGGTTGAGGCTCGTCATCATTAAAATTAAGTTCTGAAAACATCAATCGATAATAAAAATCTTTAGCAGTAAGTCCCATTTTTCCAGCGACCGGTAATTCACCATGAGCACCAAGATAGTGGTTAATACCCTTTAAGACGTCGGCTTCTGTGATTTTCCCAGCTTTAAATCTTTTTTGATATTTGCCCAAAGGCCAATAGGCCCGGGCGCGGTATAAAGTTGCGGCCTCCGATAAGGCATCATGAAAATCTTTACCTTCAAACATCATGAGGATGTTATTGTGAACAAAACTATGAAGCGGATTCTGAATAGGCAATTTTAAACGAATTCTTGCCAGCAGTTCTTCAAAATTCATAAGGGGAAGCCTTTTCTTTTAATGTGCAATTAGTTTACTCTTGTTCCAAAGTGAAACCAAGTTTATGAATGAAAATTAATATCTGTTTTCATTTCTTGGGATATGAATAGAATTTAATAACGAGGAATCAAAAAATGTCTGAAATAAAATCTCATCCAATAGTTCTTTTTCTTCATGGCGCCCTAGGAACATCACTGGACTTTAATGCTTTAAAAGATATCTTGGAAGAAAAGGGCCTTCAGACCCTAAGTTTTGACTTCTCTGGGCATGGTAAGTCAGGTGTATGGCCAGAAGAGTTCCGTATCGACCTTTTTGCACGGGATTTAGATGCTTTTTTGAACAAACATCATCTCAAAAATGTTGCCGTATTTGGCCATTCCATGGGGGGTTATGTGGCCCTTTATCATAAACTTAATTTTGAAAACTCCCCACTTTCTACAATTATGACATATGGAACAAAATTCAATTGGTCAGAAAACGCGGTTCAAAAAGAAATACCTATGCTCAATCCTGAGCACCTGGCCGAAAAATTCCCCAACCATGCACAGCTCCTTAAAGAAAAACATGGGGAAAGATGGAAGGCCCTCATGCGATCTACGGCCCATATGATGCAAAACTTAGAAAAACTGGATGGACTCAATAGAGACGATTTTATGGATTTTGATATTCCTGTGATGCTGATGTTGGGTGATCAAGATCGCATGGTATCGTGTGAGGAAACAAACCTCACGGCCTCTTGGATCCCTCATGCTTCAGTCAAAACCATCGCCCACTCTAAACACGAGCTAGAGCGAGCAAATATTAAAGAAATCTCTGAGGTTATTTTGCAAGAATTGACTTAATTTTTCTCTCTAAGGGCCCACATCATAAATCATTTTTCACTGCCAAAGAA
>CAMCZE010000272.1 GCA_945885655.1 Bacteriovorax stolpii
CCTTAGCCAAAAATCCTAAAACTCAAAAACTCTTTGTTTTGTGCAATTAATGTTCAAAGTGACCCCAAAAGTGATCATTCTTTAGACACTTGCGTGTCTCATGGCCACTCCCTTTAAATCATAAAACAGGGAGATTTTTTTTATTTCAGCTTAACAAGCTAAAACTAAAGGCCAAAGCTTGTTCGTGCTGGAAGTCGCTGCCTGTCACGACCACTGGCCTGAGACTTGTAATAGATTTCCTTGTTTATTTCACAACAGGAGATTTTATGAAACTTAAGAGTATGGGGTTAGCACTTCTTTTTTCAATGTCTTTTTCTGCTTTGGCCAGCAAAGACCATGGAAAAATGTCCGTAGATGTTAATCACTTAGGTTTGCTTAAAAATGATGATTATGCTGAGTCTTTTAATTTTAGTAAAAAAGACCTACAAACGGCCGATATTCTCTCACTGATTGAACTAGAACAAGAAAGTAAGCAAGAAGTTTTTAAAAATCTTGATGTATGGGTCAATTATACTTTTGGTATCTTTGGCACAGAAAACCGCGCCACTGTTCTGAAAGAAGTTGATGGGAAAATTGTAAGAGAAGAAATTGGTCAAAATCTGAAAACTTATATTCTTAACTCACGTGCCGCCAGGATCATGAATTATGAGTTAGGTAACGATGGACTTAAACTCAACGTTGCCTTTTCACCAAAATATACAGAAAAAAAATATCTTTTTCAGTTCACAAATGAGTCTGAAGACATTTTCTGTCTCTCACGCATGCCTAAAGAAGTCGTGCAAGAAAGTGATAACCGTACATATCTTTTAAAACAAGGTGATTATCAAATCTCGATCATCCACAATAACCTCATTATTGGCGCTTTAGATCTAGTTGGATTTTTAGACATCAACAGACCAGATGTGTTTAAGGGTCCACGAGTTTGTCTCACTGTGGATAAATCAAAACTCAATAAAGTTATTGAGCATAGCGATGCTTACGAAGGTTTCTAAATGAAGGTATGGATCCTGGCCCTATTCAGTTTGTCCGTCTTCGCTAATCCGTTGATGGACAAACAGAACTTCACTCTCTCACGAGATCTTGTGGTGCGGGGCCCGATCTATAATGACATTACACCTACTCAGTATCATCAGGAAGTTTTTCGTATCATCCTTGAAGAGGCCCAAGTCATGGCCCAAGAAGATATTGAGACCCAAGATCATTTTGCTTATTGGACTTTTATGATGGGGGCCCTTGTCATACCCTATCATGAAGGCCGGAATACTCATTTTAGAGAAATTGAAAATTATAGTGGGGCATGCCGCAAAAAATCGAATAATGGATCAATTTTAAAGAATCGTCCTGAAACAAAAAAAATATTTAATTCTTTTTTTAAAATAAAAGGTGCTGAGCTCATTCCTGATTGCAAAGAAATGCTCTCTGACAATTTACTACTGCAAATTCTTCATGGACATGATGGAACTGATATCGGCATCATGCAGATCAATATCAGATGGCATGAAAAAAATTATATTTCCACCAATAGCTTTTCAGATGTCAGTGAATCCGTTCGTTATGGGCTTGGCCTTTATAAAAAGGGTTTTGAAGGGCTTTACCGCAATCCTAAAAATTTCCCTTGTCTTTATCAACATAAAAAATCAATCAAAAAAGACTCATCCATGCTGCTTGGGCAGGAACTTATAACTCCGGTAACCTTGCGGCCTCTTGCCGATTTACCCAGTCTTCTAATAAATGGGCCGGCAATGATGAGAAGTTTAATCAAAGTATGAACACGATTTACTCAATGATCTCAAAA
This sequence comes from Bacteriovorax stolpii, assembly GCA_945885655.1. Classification (GTDB taxonomy): domain Bacteria; phylum Bdellovibrionota; class Bacteriovoracia; order Bacteriovoracales; family Bacteriovoracaceae; genus Peredibacter. The sequence continues at coordinate 1,796 of CAMCZE010000272.1, forward strand.
AAAATCATGAACAAGCTCTATCCCCTTCCCCCTCTTGAGGCCAAACTTTTTAAAAAGATCATTTCAAATAGTGTTATTGCAACTCAGAACGAAACTATCGTGGCCGACTACTTAGAAAATGTGCCTTCTTTTACTCCGGATGACGACGTTAAAAGTGAAAAAGAATTATTAACGAGATTAAATGAAAAAATCCATGCCATAGGCGCAGCGATGGCCACCACCAGTCAAAAGATAAACGTACGTTCAGAAGCGCCAAAAGGATCAACCTTAGGCCCTCTCACAGGCCATGTCCTTGAGACCGGTACGGAGATTATGATCAATGACGTTTATGAAAAAGAAAAAACACCATGGTTTCACATCACTGCTCCCTTTGAAGGATGGGTCCATGGACAACATGTAGAGATTGAATAATGTTTAACTTGAGGAATCAATTTTTCCTAATCATGAGTTTAGTCATGATCTTTACCGGAAGGGAGCTTCTAAGGAACTCTCATGTTAAAAGTACTAATCAAAAGAAGGCCATCCTTCTAGAAGTGTCTCGGCCTCGTAAATACTCTTATGTGGGAAAAGATATTAAAATTAATAAAAAGTGGGATGATTTCAGAAACTATAAACTCCCAACTATGGAACTGATCGAAACAAGTAAAGATCTCTCCAATATGGCCCGGTTTTCCAGACATGTTGCCAATAGGATTACGGCCTGTTTGACAAAAAATTTATGTGAACAAATCCCTGATAAAGACTCTCCTTATTTTGACTATCATCATACTGAGGCCCACGATCTCCTCGAACGTGCCCTGTCGATCTTGGTCAGTATGAAAGAGTCAGGCCATGATGAATATAAGCTCATCACTCAAAGAGAGCTCCTTGATATCCTAAAAGTAAATAATGAAAGTGTGCAAAGTCTGGCCATTGAACTTCTTACAGCAAAAGGTATTAGCGATGACTTTTTTGAAATGATCTTAGGCCAAATCAATGATCTTCATCCAGATGCCATTGGATCAGCTTATGCCATTCTTCAAGAATCCTCTCAACTCTCCAATGTCATGCGGGATAAATATTTATTAAGCTTAAAAAAAAGTTTTAAGCTTAATGACGGCCTTAAGGTCGTTAACCTTGCTCGTGCACTTAAAAATATTCAATTAGAAAAAGATGATCTTTTAGATATTGCTCGAGCAAGCTGCACTCAAAAATCCATTGAACAGAACTATAGGGTTATTAAATTTTATCTTCAGAGTCTTGATGATAAACTTTTTTTGGATAAAATCTGTACATAAAGATAGATCCGGTTTCCCGGACCTATCTAAAATTTGATTAACGAATAAATAACATGTCAAAAAACTTAGGCACAGGCCAGTTCTCATCAGGCACGATCTCTTCAATTTGATTACAAAGATCAGCAATCTTAACTGACAATGGCATAAGTTCCATGGCAATTTTTTTCGAGAAGGCCTCTTCATCCAACTTATGATGAAGATCATCAAGAGTGGTATTCATGTTAATTGTTTGTTCATACAGGGTTTTTGAAAGGTTTGAAAGATCTTTCAGCAGCTCAAGCTCAAGTGAACTATCAGCTCCTGCTTCTTTATTCTTTTTGATGTTTTCAGAAAGAATGCCTTTATACTCAATGGCCACTGGAAGAATCTGTTTAAGAACCATCCCTCGAAGAGTTTTAAGTTCAATCTGACGGCTCTTGATGTAACGCTCGAGCATAACATTATGCCGAGTATTGATCTCAGACTCAGTGAAAACTCCAGTTCTTAAAAGAACGTTGGTTTTTTTAGAATCCTTAAGCACAGCAATCGCCTCAGGAGTAGTTCTAAGATTTCCTAAACCACGTTTAGCAGCTTCTTTGACCCATTCTTGGGAATAACCATCACCATTGAACACAACGGCCTGAGCGTTTGCATACCACTTCAAGACAACTGCCATAAGAGCATCGTCTGCTGATTTTCCTTTAGACATTTCTGATTCAATAAGCGTATTTGTTTCCGCAAACACGTCCACGATACAGGCATTTAAAACTGAA
>CAMCZE010000273.1 GCA_945885655.1 Bacteriovorax stolpii
ACTCGCTCACATAGGTGTGAAAGAAAAAAACATTTCTGTGAATGGAAAAAACTTTCTTGTTTCACTCTTAGGTGGCATCGCCGTTGATGAAACCCAAAGAGGCAAAGGACATTTTCAAACGCTCATGCAAGATGTATTGGCCGAAAAACGGAGTGACTCTGCATTTTTCCTCTTATGGAGTGATCTAGAAAAACTCTATCAAAAATTTGGTTTTTACCTCTGTGGAGATCAATTTGAACTTTCTGAGACGAACGGAGAAAAGAACTTCGTAAAAACAAAATACTTTTCACTCTCCTCACAAGAAAAAAAAGATGTTCATTTTCTATATGAGAATTCATTCTGTAAAACCTACCTGACACTTAAACGGGATGATGAAGACTGGAAATCTATCGAAGCCATTGAATCCGCAGATCTTTACATTAAAAAAGAACATGAAAAAATTACGAGCTATTTTTTCATGAATAAGGGTCAAGATTTAAGTGGTGTAATTTACGAGTACGCAGACTTAAAAGATCTTAAAAAATTCATGCAAGAGATTCGTTGTTATGGAAAAGTCTGGATGGGCGCCCCCCTCCTGGAAACTGACAACATTCAGTTTCAGTTTTTTATGTCACCAGGGGACACTAAACTCCTTTCTTCATTTATCAATGAGCTCACTAAAGGTCAGATCCTCATCCGAGACATCAACATCATGAAACAAGAAGTGTATTTTGATTTTGGTGGAGAAGTACTAGCCCTTGAAACTCAAGATTTCCTGAGAGGAATATTTGGTCCAGGAATATTCGAAGAGTTGGGAGTGGAACTTAAGCCAATATTTTTAAGTGGCTTAGACAGTATCTAGATTCTTTCAGAAACACAGACCGCATTGCTGATGATCGCGTCCGGCGACTTTAAGTCTTGGGTCTGTTTGCTATTGTAAATCATAACGGCTCTAGCGGTAGTCTCCACGTTATAAACATCCATAGGCCCAAAGATTTTAACGCCAGCTGAATAACATGAAACTTTAGCATTAATGTTTTTCATGATTTGAGAACCGCTGATCATGGTCTGCCCGTAAGCACTTCCCATGACTAAAAATAAAAATAAAAATCTCATTCTCAAGCCTTTTGCAGTTTTTGCGAAAAGAAGAAAACGCTTCACCCGTCTGGGTCTCAAAGGGTGCGCGAGTGGCGCTCAATACTCTAATACCTTAACACCATCGGGAATGCCTTGAGTTTTATGAGCAACCTTAATTAATTTTTTATTAAGAGAATCAGTACGCAGGCTTCCAGAGGAAAGTAGGTATTTCATTAGTATTTTCTTATTGTTGCAATCCGAACTAAAAAATAAGCACCAAATGCCCAAAAGATCCAAGTCAATATAGGAATGTCATATACGGACGTAACAGAAATATTTCTCACAAAAACTGCCCCTGTGATAATAAAAACACTGGCAATGAGTGATAATCCTAGTCCATAAAATGAGCGAGAGATATTTTTTGAAAATCGATCAAAATCTTTGATCCTCATTTCCATAGAATAATTTTTACGTGAGACTTCTTTTAAGAACCACTTCATATGCTTGGGAATAATTCTCATCGAGCCAATCATATCCTTGGCCACCCACATGAGTTCTTCCTGGGCGTTTTCTTTAGAAAGAAGCTCTGTCACCAAGTGCTTCATGTCTTTTTCAAGAACCTTAAAGATATTAAGATCAATTCCAATAGAACGACCAACTCCATCGAGAGTGATTAGGGCCCTGAAAATGATAAACCATTCTCTTGGAAGATACAGTTCGTGTTTGGTCATGGTTTGAATTATTCCTCGAACCAGTTCTGCCATGTTCGTTTCACGAATGCTTAAGCCAATATACGGTGAGATGGCATCTTTAATATCTCTAATTAGTTCTTCGTGATCTGGGACTTCTTCGTATTCGGCAACCTCTAAAAACTCATACACCAAATTATCATAATTATGGGTAATAACGGCATAAAGAATGGCCACAAGATTAGCACGGTTCTTTTTACTTAATGTGCCCATCAAACCAAAGTCGATGATCCCAATTTTATTATCTGGAAGAACAAAAAAGTTTCCACCATGAAGATCAGCGTGAAAAAAACCGTCTGATAAGAGAGTATGGGTGAATAACTCAACACTTTTCTCTAATCGTTCTACCATCACTGGACCAAGCTGTTCTAATGAATGGTATTCGTTGAAGGGTTTACCATTTAAAAACTCTAGGACTAGAACCTCCTGAGTACTAAATTCTCGATAGGTTTTAGGAACAACAAGAAAGCCCTCTTTATCAATCTGACCCAAATTTAACTTAAGCCGCTCGCAGTTCTGAGCTTCAATTAAAAAATTTAATTCGCTTTGCGTGCTCTTAAAAAAATCTGCTATCATTTTTGAAAGACCCAAAATTTTAATGTCGTGAGAAACACCTTCAAGCTTTTGAATGATGTAAAGCAGAATCTGAAAATCTGTATCAATGATTTTAGCGATCCCAGGACGACGAACCTTAACGACAACCTTCTCACCCGTTAAGAGTTCAGCACGATAAACGACACCGATTGAAGCCGTTCCAATGGGTACATTGTCAAAGCTCTTAAAAACTTCAGCTATTTTTTTATGAAGGTTATCCTCAATTACTTTTTCAGCAACATCAAAAGGAATTCCTTTAACTTTGTTCTGTAATTTTTTGAGTTCTTTAATAAGGGAAGGATCAAGAACATCTTCTCGTGTGGACAAAAGTTGGCCAAGCTTCACAAATCCAGGGCCAAGTTCTTCAAAACTCATTCTGAGCTGAGAACCAAATACTTCCCACCACTCTTCATTTGATAAATCTTCCCGTTTTAACTCGGAGACCCGTGATGGAAGCACAAATCCGGGAATGACTTTATCCAAACCAGATTTTAGAATAAGTTCAGAAAATCCATGGCGGCTTAAAACTGTAAGTATTTCGCGGAAACGTGAAACGTTTCTGATAGTCTTAGAAATGCCTAGGCCTGTTTTAATGAGATCCATAAATGATAATGTCGCTTTTTTATTTTATGATAAGATAAAAAAACCCGGATACCCATAGAAGAACTATTTACCGATGTTTAAAATTACAGGATTAATCTTATCAATCATACTTGTATTGCCCCTATGGGCCGCTACAGGTACAACCGCTACGACTGAAACCTGCAGTCGTATCGCTAGTATCAACTATCAGGAAGTTTTGGTTGATGTAAGTAACAATAACCGAGGTGAAGGCCTTCGTTACTATCTTGAAAAAGATCAGGTCGCAAAAGAGCTTTTGGATGAGTACCAGGAAAATAATCACTCAACCTGGAAAAGTGCTGCACTGAGCACCTTGGGGTCGGCCATGATTTTAGGTGGTGCTCTGCGAACCTCTTCAGGTCAGAATGAAAAATTCACGAATAGAAATTTTCTTATATTTGGTGGAGCTGCTTTCATTGCTTTGAGTTATCTGATTTCTAAAACTAATCAATTTAATAATGAGTACCTCCTCATAAAATCGGTCGAGGAATATAATAAAAGAAATACCCCAAAAATCTTTTTTTCTCCTACTGATCCCAAAAATGGAGTTGGTCTAGGTATAGGTGCTTCCCAGGAGTTTTAAGTTGTCATTACAATGCTATAAATGCGGAAAATCTCTTTCAGATACTTACAAGGTCATGGTGAGTCGGGTCGACCACTGTCAACAATGCATGTCAGACATTCGATGCTGTAAGATGTGTCAATTTTACGATCAAAAATCCTATAATGAATGCCGAGAACCTATGGCCGACCGTGTCCCAGATAAAGAGAAAGCTAACTTTTGTGACTATTTTAAGATAGG